>DALYCS010000124.1:0-3469 GCA_031973615.1 Flavobacterium sp.
TGATATCTCAATTCTAGAATTAGGAGACGGTGTGTTTGAAGTATTATCTACTAACGGAGATACGCATTTAGGAGGAGATGATTTTGACCAAGTGATTATTGATTGGTTGGCAAACGAATTCAACACGGCAGAAGGTGTTGATTTGCGTAAAGACCCTATGGCCTTACAACGTTTAAAAGAAGCAGCTGAGAAAGCTAAAATTGAATTATCAGCTTCTGCACAAACAGAAATCAACTTACCATATGTAACCGCTACTGCTTCTGGACCAAAACACTTGGTACAAACATTAACGAGAGCAAAATTTGAGCAATTAGCTGAAACTTTAGTAAAACGTTCTATGGAACCAGTTGCTAAAGCGTTAAAAGATGCCGGTTTATCTGTTTCTGATATTGATGAAGTAATCTTAGTAGGAGGTTCAACTCGTATTCCAGTTATCCAAGAGCAAGTAGAGAAATTCTTCAACAAAAAACCATCAAAAGGAGTTAATCCTGATGAAGTAGTAGCTATTGGAGCTGCTATCCAAGGTGGTGTTTTAACAGGTGAAGTAAAAGACGTATTATTATTAGATGTTACACCACTTTCATTAGGTATTGAAACAATGGGAAGTGTAATGACAAAATTAATTGAGTCGAATACAACTATTCCAACAAGAAAATCACAAGTTTTCTCAACAGCTGCAGACAATCAACCATCGGTAGAAATCCATGTATTACAAGGAGAACGACCAATGGCAAATGATAATAAAACAATAGGTCGTTTCCATTTAGATGGAATTCCACCAGCGCCAAGAGGTGTTCCTCAAATTGAAGTAACGTTTGATATTGATGCAAATGGTATTATCAAAGTATCAGCTACTGATAAAGGAACTGGTAAATCTCACGATATTCGTATTGAAGCTTCTTCAGGATTGACTCCAGAAGAAATTGAAAAAATGAAAAAAGACGCCGAGATGAATGCTGAAGCAGACAAACTGGCTAAAGAAAAAGCGGATAAATTAAACGAAGCGGATTCCATGATTTTTCAAACAGAAAAACAATTAGGGGAGTTTGGTGATAAATTGTCGGAAGGAAATAAATCTGCAATTGAATCGGCTTTAAATGAACTAAAAGTGGCTTATGAATCTAAAGACGTTGCAACGATTGCTCCTGCATTAGATGCAATTAATGAAGCGTGGAAAAATGCATCTGAAGAAATGTATAAAGCACAAGCTGAAGGAGGAGCCGCTCCGGAAGCAACTCAAGAAAATCAATCTGGAGATCAAACCCAAGATGTTGATTTTGAAGAAGTGAAATAATTAATATTTCCTATAATTATTAAAACCGAATCAGTAATGATTCGGTTTTTTTTAGGATTATAAATTCAAATTTCTTGCAATAGTAAGTAATGTAAAAGGATCTACTGAAAAGGATTGTATATTAAAAAAGGGATAACATTGTTATCCCTTTTTTAATGATTCTTATAAAATTACTTTGGTTTCATGGCGTTTTCAATTCGCGCCACTAAATCATTTAGGTGGAATTTTGTCAAACGATCCGGTGTGTTAATCGCAGCCACTCGTAATTGACTTTTTAATTCATTTAACTGACCTCGGGCAATTGACGGTATATCAGTATCCATTAATACAATTCTTCTGCCATTAAATGATGTAGTATTGTTTTTGTCGGTCGCCATTGTTTCAATTAATTTAGAAACAAAAAGTTTTTGCAAATTTCTTCTGAAAATATCGATTGGAGAATTTGTTTTTAATTCAGAAAAAATACCTTTTCGTAAATCACTCATTAACTCATCGACTGAATAGTTGTTTTTTTGTTGCGTAGAAGTTTCTAATAAACGAACCAATCGATCTCCAGCCAACAAACTAGATAATGTTCCATCTTGAATTGATTTTATGGCTTCGACACCATTTTCTGGTTTGATTTTAGCTAATATGTTTTGGTTTAACAACCATTTTGGCGTTGAAAACAATTGCTCATTTAAAAAGGTAACCGCTTCTTTTTGAATCGATGAAGGAACTACTTCATAGATGTTACCTGCCATGTCATAGGTTTTTGGAGTTTCATATATTCCACCTACATTTTTAGTGACATGTCCCATATAACGTCTAAATTGTCCGGTAAGAGAGTTGTATAAACCGTTCAATTCTTCATAATCTTCACCATTTTCTTTGCTCCATTCAATTAAATTTGGAAGAATTCGTTTTAAATTCTTAATACCATAATTTGATGCTTTCATTGCATTATCGCCAAGATCTTCTGTTTGATATCTAGGATCATAAGGATTGGTCTCTGTTCCAAACCACAAGCGACGATTTTTATAGGCATCTTTGGTCATCTCATTTAATAAAGCTTTTTCTTCTTTATCATCTTTAGCTTCATTGAAATAGGAATATCCCCATTTGATGGCCCATTTATCATAATCTCCAATTCTTGGAAATAAATCTTTCACATTATCTTCAGGTTGTGCTACATAATTGAAACGCGCATAATCCATAATAGAAGAAGTATGCCCGTTTTTCTTTTGGAATTCAGGATTTCGTAACATTTCTACCGGAGTAGCATTGCTGGCTCCCATGTTGTGGCGAAGGCCTAATGTGTGACCTACTTCGTGAGCCGCCACAAAACGAATTAATTCGCCCATTAACTTATCGTCAAATTTTTTATTTCTGGCTTGAGGATCTACTGCTGCTGTTTGAATTAAATACCAGTCACGTAATAAACTCATGATGTTGTGATACCAACCAATGTGACTTTCCATAATTTCACCTGTACGTGGATCGTGAACATTTGGTCCGTATGCATTTTGAATTTCAGCTGCAAAATAACGCAATACAGAAAAACGTGCATCTTCTAAACTCATCGTTGGATCATTTTCGGGCCAATATTCACCGCGAATGGCATTTTTCCATCCTGCAAATTCAAACGCTTCTTGCCAATCATCAATACCTTGTTTTATGTAAGGTTTCCATTTATCTGGAGTTGCAGGGTCTAAATAATATACGATTGGTTTTTTGGGTTCTATGAGTTCTCCTCTTTTTTGTTTTTCGGCATCTTCTTGGTTTTTCGGTTCCAAACGCCATCTCACAGCAAAAACCTCTGTATTTGCTTTTTGTGAATCTTCTTCAAAGACATCGTAACCATTTGCGAAATATCCAACTCTTTTATCAAATGCTCTTTTTCGCATTGGATTTTCAGGCAATAATATAAAGGATGTATTTATTTCCATTGTAACAACTCCAGCGTCTAATCCGGAAGGAAAATCGATACCAATTTTAGGCGAAGGCGTTCTTGAAATTTGGGGTGCTACCGTTGAAAAGGTTTTAGTAGATCTAATTTCTGTATTGATCGGAAAGCTTTTTACAAATTGAATAAAAGATTTATCTTTTTGAAACGCTTGAATACTCAACATTTGTTTACTAATTGAATTTAGAGAAAATATTATTGATTTTGTTAAAAAACTAGAGATTGATACC
>DALYCS010000124.1:3479-4821 GCA_031973615.1 Flavobacterium sp.
TTGAATTTAGCGAAAATATTTGTGTATCCGATTCAAAAGTTGGGGTCATGTCAATTACACTAGCCACTATGTTTTTACCAGTAACATCTTTTTTGTAAGCTAAAATATCATAAATACCAATAATTGGATCTGCACTAGAGTTTTTTACAGATTGCGTAATCGGTTTATCTTCATTTGGAGTTGTTATTACATATGTAATTGATCGTAGAATTAGGGTATTGTTTTGTCCTTTTTCAAAACGGACTACTTGACGATTAATTTCTTCACCACCAAAAATACCACCACCAGCAGGTGTTTTTGAGTAGCGAGTTATTGTCATAATTTCTTTTCCAATTAAAGAATCTGAAACTTCAAACAAGTATTTCTCAGCAACTTTATGAACATCAATTAATCCTTTTTGGGTTATAGCGGTAGAATCAATTACTTTTTTATATGGTTTGGGTTCTTTTTTTGTTTCTGGTTTTTTCGTTTCAGCAGAAACATCTGTATTAGCTTTCTTCTTGTCTTGAGGCTTTTTTTGTGCCATGACTTGAGTTGAAATAAGTAGCATTAATAAACAACTCAATACGGTTAGTTTTTTTGTCATTATTTATAAGTTAGTTTGATTTCAAATTTATTTTAATTTTTGGATTTGGTTTGCTTTTTAAGAAATAATTATGATTTGATACGTGCAATGTAGTATTTAAAACTGCTGTTAAATAGGTTGCTCAATTTTTTAGTATATTTGATTTGAAATTGATCACATCATGGAAAAACAATCGCTTACTTCGCTTTTACAAATCAAGCATCCCATAATAATGGCTCCAATGTTTCTAGTATCCAATACAGAAATGGTAGTTGAAGGAATGAAAAGTGGTATAGCAGGCTGTATTCCTGCCTTAAATTATCGCACTTTAGCAGAACTAAAAGAATCCATAAGAATATTAAAAGCAGCAAAAATAGAAGGTGGTAGCTTTGGTTACAATTTAATTGTCAATAAGTCTAACGTAAAATACAAAGAACAACTTCGGGTTTTATGCGAAGAGGGAGTTGATTTTATCATTACCTCATTGGGTTCACCAGAAGAGACTATTCGAGAAGCTCATAAAGTTGGAATTAAAGTATTTTGTGATGTAACCGATTTGCCTTTTGCTCAAAAAGTGGAACAATTAGGAGCCGATGCTATCATTGCTGTAAATAATTTGGCAGGAGGACATCGAGGAAATTTGGATCCCGAAACCTTAATCAAAACCATTAATGATCATACGTCGTTACCTGTGATTTCTGCAGGTGGAGTAGGATGTAAGGCAGATTTAGACACTATGATAGGGTTTGGAGCTGTTGGCGTTTCGGTGGGAAGTCC
>DALYCS010000125.1:0-1680 GCA_031973615.1 Flavobacterium sp.
GCATCAGTTATCGAAGAATACCCAGTTCCTAAAACCGGATTTTTATAAAAAGCCTGTTCAAGTTTTAAAAAATGTTAATTTTAAAATTGAAACAGGCCGTTTTGTTGGTCTTATTGGCCCAAATGGAGCTGGTAAATCTACCATCTTCAAAATGATTATGGGTGAACAAAAAGCAGATGCTGGAACATTTGAAATCGGAGAAACGGTTAAAATTGCCTACGTAGATCAAACGCATTCCAATATTGATGTGAATAAAACACTTTGGGAAAACTTTTGTGATGGACAAGAATTAATAATGATGGGTGGCCGTCAAGTTAACTCTCGCGCCTACTTATCTCGTTTTAATTTTGGTGGAAGTGATCAAAACAAAAAAGTTTCTACGTTGTCGGGTGGAGAACGAAACCGTCTGCATTTGGCCATGACATTAAAAGAAGAAGGAAATGTATTGTTGTTAGATGAGCCAACCAATGATTTGGATGTAAATACGCTTCGTGCCTTAGAAGAAGGTTTAGAAAACTTTGCAGGTTGTGCTGTGATTATTTCGCATGACCGTTGGTTCTTAGACAGAGTTTGTACCCATATTTTAGCTTTTGAAGGCGATTCACAAGTATATTATTTTGAAGGAAGTTTTTCAGAATATGAAGAAAACAAGCGTAAACGACTAGGTAAGGATGTTACGCCAACACGAATTAAATACAAGAAATTAATTCGATAATAGATAAAAAAAACGCTGGTTAATACCAGCGTTTTTTGTTTTTCTTAGAGGCCTCCGATTTTCTAGAATTGGAATTCGGATTCATTTTATTTTTATTGCGTAAATCGGGTTTTGCATCCCGATTTACTGCTTCATCTTTCCAAGTAAACGGGTGATCAGTTACTACTTTAACTTTCATTCGAATTAATTTTTCGATGTCTTGCCAATACGGTTTTTCGTCTTTTCCACAAAATGAAATGGCCAAACCTGAATTACCAGCTCTTCCAGTACGCCCGATACGGTGCACATAGGTTTCAGAAATATTTGGAATGTCAAAATTAATTACAAATGGCAGTTGTTCAATATCAATGCCTCGTGCGGCAATATCAGTTGCTACCAAAATATCAATTTCTTTGTTTTTGAATTGTTCCAAGACACGTTGGCGCGCATTTTGTGATTTATCTCCGTGAATGGCTTCTGCTTTTATACTCGCTTTTTTCAACACTTTTACTATATTATCCGCTCCGTGTTTTGTGCGCGTAAATACTAAAGCATTACTCAAACTTTCTTGAATAATCAATTGTTTTAAAAGCAAACGTTTGTCGTCTTTGTTAACAAAATATACTTTTTGGGATACATTTTCGGCCGTACTTGAAATGGGTGTTACTGAAATATACTTTGGTTTGGTTAAAAAAGTATCTGCCAATTCTCGAATTGCTAATGGCATAGTTGCAGAAAACAATAGTGTTTGACGGTTGTCGGGAGTAAGCTTGATGATTTTTTTAACATCGTTAATGAATCCCATATCCAACATTTGATCGGCTTCATCGAGAACCAAATGGTGCATGTGATTCAAATCAATAAAACCTTGCTTGTGAAGGTCTAATAATCGCCCTGGAGTAGCAATTAATATATCAACTCCATTTTTCAATTCGTTGACTTGTGGCACTTGATTTACTCCACCAAAAATAACTAACGATTTGACG
>DALYCS010000125.1:1690-4418 GCA_031973615.1 Flavobacterium sp.
AGGAGTCACCACTAGGGTGCGAATGTGTTTTGTTTTTTTTGCGGAACCGACAATGCGGTGGATCAACTTTAATATAGGGATGGCAAAAGCACCTGTTTTTCCAGTTCCAGTTTGTGCACAAGCCACTAAGTCTTGACCAAGTAATATTTCAGGAATGGCTTGCTCTTGAATAGGTGTAGGATTAGAATAACCCTCTTCTTCCAAAGCTTGTTGGATATTGTTGTAAAGTTTTAAATCGTTAAATGTCATATAAAATAATTAGTCTTTTGCAGTATAGCAATTTGACTACAAAGGTAGTATTATTTTAATTAACGTGATTTGGAGCCTTTACACTGCTTTTGCTTTCATGAAATCGGTAATCATTGCCGCAATAAGTTTTCCGGTTAAATGATTGTTGCTAGAATTATCCAGTTCTGGCGCACCTTCACATATATGCAAATAAGAAGCATTAGTGTGTTTTCCCATATAGTAAATAAAATGACGAGCTTTATCAACACTTAAACCGCTCAAAGTCATTGCGCTACTAGGTATTCCTGGTATGGCATCCAAATCAAGTTCAACACCAAAAGGTTCGTTTTTTATAAATTCAAGCGCTTTTTCTAGTTCAGATTCAAATTGCTTTTCTCTTTTAACCTCTAACTCTTCGTAGGTAACAAATTTTATTCTGGAAGGCAACTCTTTTAATGTATTGAAAACACTTTTGGAGACAAAATTTTCGTGCAACCCAAAAACAAAATATTTTTTCAAAAATCCATCTTCATAAGCATAACTAAAACCGTTTCCTGAATGTCTTCCTTCTAAAATTCTAAAATCGGTATGCGCATCAAAATTGATGGCATTTACGGGTTTACCCTTAGCTAAGGCAAGTCCTTTGATATTTCCATATGCATTGTTATGCCCACCACCAATAATGATTGGCGTTTTACCTGCCTTACAAATTTGATGAATAATGTGTGAAACTTCTTTGTCAATTTTTTCAACCAAGGCAAAAAGAAGTTTACGATCTTCTTTGTTTTTTGGATCTAAGGACGCTGCTTGTTTGCATTCCTCTTCAAAATTTAAATGTCCTAGGACCAATAAATCATTGCCTTTGCAATATTTATTGTGTTGAATATTGACTAAGTTTTTTAGGGCACTCTCATAGGCTGAAGCGGTACCTGTGCGTCCTAAATTTGCTTTTACACCTATATCTTCAGAAAGACCTATTAGCACAAATTTTGCATCACAGGAAGCAATGTATTCAAATACAGGAGTTTCTTTTGGAACGGTATTTATCTTTTCGCCAAATTTAATTTCACCACTGCGGTGGCTCGTAATTTTAGCTAACTCAACGGGAGTTAGAATTGTAATATTTTCCATAAAAAGGTTAAGAATAGGCCTTCCAAATGTACTATTTTAAAATAAAAATCGTTATATTTTTACTAATTTCTTTTTTTTAATTGTAAATTTGAACGACTAATTAATTTAACCTTTCAATAATTATGGAAAATAATTCAAATAATTCAGGTTTAAAAGCAGCTGTTGTTGTTTTGGCATTACTATTATTAAGTAGTGTAGGCTATATTTATAAAATTACAGCCAATACTAAAAAAGAAGTTACGCAACTGACTACTGAGAAAGATTCATTAGCAGAAGAGTTGAAAGCAAAAATTGCCGAATATGATCTTATGCTAGCTGATAATACAGCGTTAAAAGATGAAATTCAAGCAGAGCAAGCTAAAATGGTAGCTTTGTTGGAGCAAGTTGAAAAATCGAAAGGTGATGCTGCTGCGATGGCTAAATACAAAAGATCCTATTTGAAATTGAAAGGTGAAATGGAAAATTTAGTTGCCGAAAACAAATTGTTAAAAGAGCAAAATGTAACATTGACATCAAGTTTGGATAGTACGAAAGTAGTATTAAATGATGCCAAAAAATTTAACGATACGTTGTTGGTTCAAAATGAAGGATTGACTAAAACAGTAGAGAAAGGTTCGAAATTAGCCATATTGAATTTGAAAGTACTAGCTGTAAAGCAAAAAAGTTCGGGTAAACAAATTGAAACTGATAAAGCAGGTCGTGCTAATAAATTAAAAGTTAGTTTTTTAATTGCGGAAAATCAAATTGCTAAGAAAGGCAACAGAGAATATTATGTTCAAATAATTGATAGTAAAAGTAATATTTTAGGTGAAAAGAAAACCATACCAGCGGGTGACAAAACATTAACGTATAGCTTTGTTTCTGTCGTAAAATATGAGAATAAAACGGTACAAGTTGATGAAGAAGTTACAGGTAAAGATTTTTCAGCAGGCACTTATTTTGTGAACGTATTCGATAAAAATTCGGAATTGGTTTCGAAAACAAGTTTTTCATTGCGCTAATCAAATTCGGTCTCACAAAAAAAATCCTGATGGTTACCATCAGGATTTTTTTATATAAATTTGGTCAAGTAATTGCCGATGCCCACTGCTGCTATAGTTAATAGGACTGAAACAGCAATATAGGCATATGCCATGAGTTGTTGTCCATTTTGGAATAAACTATAGTTTTCTGAAGCAAAACTAGAAAAGGTCGTAAAACCACCACAAAAACCTACAATTAATAAAAATTTCAAAGGTTGGTTCTCGGGGAAGTATTTGGCTAATAATCCGATAAAAAGTCCAATTAACAAACTGCCTAGCATATTTATTAGTAGTGTAGCCAATGGAAAAGTTCCCTGAAAATACTTTGACGTTAACCAAACGGAAAC
>DALYCS010000125.1:4549-4767 GCA_031973615.1 Flavobacterium sp.
TCCGTGTGTAGCTGAAATTCCCATCGCATAAGCCCCATTGATTGTGGCTGCATTGATGGCTTCTTCGGGAGTCATTTTCATTTTGATACAGGCCGTTGCTACTACGAAATTCATATTTCCGGAAGGAGTAGTCCCTGGATTATAATCGGTAGCTAGTGCTAGTGGCAAACCAGCATCGATTATTTTTCGTGCAGGGGTATACGGAATACTGATAAAAT
>DALYCS010000126.1:0-4643 GCA_031973615.1 Flavobacterium sp.
TATAAGCCTGCAGCCGCTAAATAGCCCGATTGCCGCATACCGCCTCCAAATATTTTCCGAATGCGTAACGCTCGTTTTATATCGGCTTTTGTACCTAATAAAACAGAACCAATAGGCGCTCCTAACCCTTTTGATAAACAAACCGAAATGGTATCAAACAATTCACCAAATTGCTTTGGATGTTGTTTCTTAGCCACTAAAGCATTCCATAATCGGGCACCATCCAAATGGCATTTAAGATTGTGTTCTAAACAAACCTGTTTGATATCTTGTAAGGTTTGTATATCATAACAAGCGCCGCCACCTTTATTTGTAGTATTTTCAATACTTACTAATGATGTTAAAGGTGCATGATAAAATTCAGGATCATTAATGGCGTTTTTTACCAAATCAGCTGTAATCATTCCACGATGACCATCTACCAAACAACAGGAAACACCACTGTTAAAAGAAGCACCGCCACCTTCATAATGATAAATATGCGCATATTTATCGCAAATAACTTGTTCGCCGGGTTGGGTATGCAATTTAATAGCCGTTTGATTTGCCATAGTACCAGAAGGAAAAAACAAAGCCGCTTCCATACCAAATAAATCAGCCAACGTTTCTTCCAATTCATTTACTGTTGGGTCTTGCTTGTATACATCATCCCCAACTTTAGCATGAAACATTGCCTTGAGCATATCTTCAGAAGGGCGGGTTACGGTATCGCTAACTAAATTTATTTCCATAGTATTAAAAAGAATGCCTATTTTTGTGCTGTAAAACTACAATATTTATGATAAATACAGAACATGTCAGAGATATTATTGATCGCCTTGGTGCGTTAAGGAGGTATCTTTGACATTGATGCCAAAACGATTGAAATAACGAACGAAGAAGAAAAAACCTTTGCACCCAACTTTTGGAATAACGCAAAAGAGGCAGAAATCATTGTGCGCAACTTGCGTTCTAAGAAAAAATGGGTAGACGACTACAACAAAGGAATGGATCAGGTAGAAGAACTTCAAATAATGATGGAATTCTTTAAAGAAGGAGCTATTTCTGATGAAGAAGTTGATCAATTTTACACTGATACCCTCCATCACATTGAAGATTTAGAATTCAGAAACATGCTTTCTGATGAAGGCGACAACATGAGTGCTGTGTTACAAATTACAGCTGGTGCTGGTGGTACAGAAAGTTGTGATTGGGCTTCTATGTTGATGCGAATGTACTTGATGTGGGGTGAAAAACAAGGTTGCAAAATTAAAGAATTGAACTTTCAAGAAGGCGATGTAGCTGGGATAAAAACAGTTACCTTAGAATTTGAAGGTGATTTTGCCTTCGGGTATTTAAAAGGAGAAAATGGCGTCCATCGATTGGTGCGTATTTCACCTTTTGATAGCAATGCCAAACGACATACATCCTTTGCTTCGGTTTATGTATATCCATTAGTAGATGACACAATTGAAATAGAAATTAATCCTGCTGATATTGAAATTACAACAGCACGTTCAAGTGGTGCTGGTGGTCAAAATGTGAATAAAGTGGAAACCAAAGTACAATTGGTTCACAAACCTACTGGGATTCAAATTCAATGTTCAGAAACTCGTTCGCAACACGATAACCGCCAACGAGCACTACAAATGTTGAAATCGCAATTGTATGAAATTGAATTGAAAAAACAACAAGCGCAACGCAGCGATATCGAAGCCGGTAAAATGAAAATTGAATGGGGTTCGCAAATCCGAAATTATGTCATGCAACCTTATAAACTTGTCAAAGATGTTCGAACCGGAGTTGAGACTAGTGATGTAGACAGCGTCATGAATGGAGAAATTGATGCTTTCTTAAAAGGCTATTTGATGATGATGGGACAAAAAGTAAATTAAAGCAGCGAGTATAGCAGATACTGGAATAGTTAGTATCCAAGCCCATAATAATTTAACGGTTACACCCCATCGAACTGCAGAAACCCTTTTAGTTACTCCTACTCCAATGATAGAACCTGTAATCGTATGTGTAGTAGAAACCGGAATTTTAAAATGTTCCGTAGTAAACAAGGTCAAGGCCCCTGCAGATTCAGCTACAACGCCTTCAAAAGCAGTTACTTTTGTTATTTTAGAACCCATGGTTTTTACGATTTTCCAACCACCACTTAATGTTCCTAAAGCAATTACCGTATAACAGGTTAGCGGAATCCAACCCGGCATAACACCATCTATTTTAACACCGTCCTTTTCAGAAGGTAGTACTACATTAAGATCCAACCAACCAGCAGATAAATCAATATTGGGATTCGATTTGATATACACCGCAACGGCTGCTGCAATAATACCCATAACTTTTTGCGAATCATTACCTCCATGTCCTAAACTAAAGGCTGCCGAAGACAATAATTGCATTTTCTTCAAAACGGCTTCCGCTTTTGCAGTAGATAAACTACTAAAAAACAAATTAAAAACAGCTAAACTATAGAAGATAAATGCTACTAAAAACCATTTAATATTGTGAGGTTCGGTTATAACACTCCAAAATTTACTTTGAAATCTTGGTTTTTCAATGCCTTCAAACGGAATCATTACCGAATATAAAAACCAAGCAACTAAAGCCATTAAAGTTATTGTAAATAATTTTGGATAAATATTCTTTTTAGAAGAATACATCAACCACAATGAAATACAATAGGAAATTATCATTCCCAATAGTGGTGCGAAAACAATAAATAAAATCACAATCACAACACCAGATGGCAATAACTCACCTTCTTTAGCTGCTTTAAACCAGTTTACGATTTTAAATCCAGCATGTTCTGGATCAGTAACACTTGATAATCCATGAGCAATAGCTGCGCCAGCAAAACCACCAATAAGTGTATGTGATGAAGATGAAGGAATCCCTTTCAACCACGTAATGATATTCCAAATAATAGCGGCAATAACACCAGCTAAGATGGTAATTAAATCAATACTGCTGGTGTGAGCTGTTTTAGCAACCGTATCGGCTACTCCAAATCCAAACACCCAGTAGGCTAAAAAATTAAAAAAAGCGGCCCAAAGAACGGCTTGAAAAGGAGTTAATACTTTTGTAGCTACAACAGTAGCAATTGAATTGGCTGCATCATGAAATCCATTAATGTAATCAAAAACAAGTGCTAAAAATATGATGATGAGTAATAATGTAAAATCCATAATGATTTTTTATAATGTGGCTATTATGAATGTTTTACAGAAATTTGCTCCATAACATTTGAAACACTTTTACATTTATCTGAAGCCGACTCTAAAGCAGACAAAACTTCTTTGTATTTGATAATGTTTTTGGCATCACTTTCGTTTTCAAAAATATCTGCAACCGCTTTATCAAAAACGACATCCGCTTTACTCTCTAATTTATTAATACGCTTGCATGCTTCTTTGATTGCTTTATGATTCATATCTTTCAATTCTTTGATTCCAACACCAATCAATTGACACGATTCTAAATTAATTTCGGTTAATTTTCGAATAGACTTTGTTATTTTTTCAACTTGATACAATCGCATTCTACTTGTAGCACCTTGCATAAAATCCGCTACATTATCCATTGATTTTATCAAAGCATGAATATCCTCTCTATCAAATGGTGTAATAAAATTTCTACTTAATTCAATGTTTGTGTTATGAGCGATTTCTTCAATATTAGCTTCTAATTCATCTATTTTCTTGAAATATTCTTCTCTTTCCCCTTTAGGTGCATTAACGGCTTCATGAAGTGTTTCTGCTAATAAAATTAAATTTGCCGAAGCTTGTTCAAACAATGGAAAGAACTTTTTATCTTTCGGAACAAAGAACTGAAAAAAATTATTTAATGACATTTTATTTATGTTTAAATTCAGAACAAAAATATATTTCCAATGTTAAGTTATCATTAATTTAATGATAATAAGTAGTTATCAATTTGTTGAAATAAAATAATTTATTTCTCATATTTCCTAAGCTTTTCTTATTTTTACAAATCAAAAAAAATCCAATATGGACATCAATTTCAATATAAACGAAGATCATAATAAACTGTTAGTTTCCGATTTGCACAAACGATTTACACTAGTTAAGCTTGGAGGTGGACAAAAAAGAATTGAAAAACTTCATGCCGAAGGTAAAATGACAGCACGTGAACGAATTGATTATTTGTTAGATCCTAAGGCAAAATCAATAGAAATTGGTGCTTTTGCTGGTGATGGTATGTATGAAGAGCACGGTGGATGCCCCTCTGGAGGAGTTGTCGTAAAAATGGGATTCATATCAGGCAAACAATGCATCGTTGTGGCAAATGACGCTACAGTAAAAGCTGGAGCTTGGTTTCCTATTACAGGTAAAAAGAATCTTCGGGCGCAAGAAATTGCCATGGAAAACCGTATTCCAATTATTTATTTAGTGGATTCAGCTGGAGTTTACTTGCCCTTACAAGATGAAATTTTTCCCGACAAAGAACATTTTGGACGAATTTTCAGAAATAATGCACACATGAGTAGCCTTGGCATTACACAAATTGCTGCGGTTATGGGAAGTTGTGTTGCGGGTGGCGCTTATTTGCCTATCATGAGTGATGAAGCCATGATTGTAGATAAAACAGGAAGTATCTTTTTAGCCGGAAGCTATTTGGTGAAAGCCGCAATTGGT
>DALYCS010000127.1:0-688 GCA_031973615.1 Flavobacterium sp.
AGTGAAAAGGAAAAACAGTATACCCAAGAATCAATACATCCATGTAAAAATTACGATGCAAAGCATACCATTTATTAATTCGCACTTTATCGGGCCAAATAATTGCATCATTATATTCCTGTGGATACTTTTGTTGTGCTAAAAGTTGCTCTTCATTTCTGTACTTAAGCGATGCTAATCCGGTGATTCCCGGCTTGAGTTGCAATATAATTTGATCAATCCCTTCCAGTTGATCCGCATAGCCAATTATATCAGGACGCGGACCTACAAAAGTCATTTCGCCTTTTACAATATTGATGATTTGTGGTAATTCGTCTAATTTGGTTTTTCGCAACAACTGACCCCAAATAGATATTTTTTGGGAACGTGCATGCATAGTTCGTAACTTATAGATAAAAAAAGGTTTTCCAAAACGTCCAATGCGTTCCTGCTTAAATATACCATTAGACTGGGTATCCAATGCCGTAATACCATAGCATAATACTAACCCTAAAATTAAAAGCAGTATACCCATAGCAGTTGTGGAAATGATTATTCTTGTGGGGTTTGAATAAACTCAGGAACTAATTCAGTAAACAAATCAATTAAAGCATGCTTGTCTTCAAATGTACTAGATTGTAGTTTCAACAAAAAATCATCTACTTTTTCAGAACAAAAAATAGGATCTTGCGCAATTAATATTTTGGGA
>DALYCS010000127.1:698-4622 GCA_031973615.1 Flavobacterium sp.
ATACGTCGGTAGGGTTTTTGAAGTATCTGCAAGCACTTCTTCATATAGTTTTTCGCCAGGTCTCAAGCCAGTATATACAATATCGATATCCGTATAAGGTTCTTTTCCACTCAATCGAATCATTTTTTCAGCCAAATCTTTGATATATATAGGTTTTCCCATATCAAAAATATAGATTTCCCCTCCTGATCCCATAGTACCCGCTTCTAACACCAACTTACACGCTTCAGGGATAGTCATGAAAAAACGATTGATTTCGGGATGTGTTACTGTAATAGGTCCGCCTTCCTTAATTTGTTTTTCGAATAAATTCACCACCGAACCATTGGAACCTAATACATTTCCAAAACGAGTCGTAATCACTTGCATTTTTTGACTGTCTTTCATCGCATTGAACCGCGCTTGCACCATAATTTCGGCGATGCGTTTTGATGCTCCCATGATGTTGGTAGGATTCACAGCTTTGTCCGTTGAAACAAATACAAAACGCTTAGTGCCTGAAGCAATAGCCGTATCTAAAATATTTTTGGTGCCAAATATGTTAACCTTAACCGCTTGCATAAAATTGGTTTCCAAAACCGGAACGTGTTTGTAAGCCGCAGCGTGAAAAACAATTTCAGGTTGGTATTTCTGAAACAAGCGCTGCACCTCTATTACATTGGTCACATCCACCAACTCATAACTACAATTTACCTTTGGAAAGGTAGCTGAAATGGTCAATTGAATGGAATTCAAAGGGGTTTCAGCTTGATCCACAACAATAATTCGCTCGGGATTGAACTTAGCCAATTGGTTGACAATTTCACTACCAATCGAACCAGCGCCTCCGGTAACTAAAATTGTCTTATCTTTGAAAGTATTGATTACATTTGGATTATCGATGCTAATGGTTTCGCGAAACATCAACTCATCAATGGTATATTTTTTTAATGATTTTACCGAATTTACAGCAGCATCAAACCCACTGACAAGTCTTGGATTGTAAACGTTTATTTTATAGCGCAAACAATCATCCAATAAATCTAATTCTTCTTTTTCAGGCAGGAAGTTTTTGATTAAAACGACGTGTTTAATTTTGTTGTACCTTAAAATAGCACTGATGGAATTGGTTTTCGCTATCACCGGAATTCCCAATACTTTTTTGTCGTTTAAATACTTATTCTTGTCAACAAAAAAACGTAATTTGTAGGGCGCATTATCATTTACAAACGCTTCAGCCAAAGCTATTGTCGTACTGTTTACCCCAATAATAGCTAAATTTTCACGTGTCGATTCATCTTCATCACCTGCAAGGTATTTGAATAATGTTTTGATAAGAATTCGAAAAGAAACCAAAGAAAAAAAGATAAAAAGCGAGGAAAAAAACAACGTCATCACTACAAAAACATGCTGTCCTTTTACGAAATAATACCCTAAATCGATCAAAAATAAGGTAAAAAACGAGAATGAAATGGCTTTAAAAAGCCGTGTTGCATCTCGTAAGCTAGAATACCGAATGACTCCAGTATACGTTTTGAAAATAAAAAAATAAAACCCAAGAATAAAAATAAAAACACTCAATCGAAAGTATACTGGAAATACATTGTAAAATTGAACACCAATTTCTTTAAAAACCATAAATGAAACCGTGGCAATTAATAATGTAATAATAAGATCAATCAGTAATATTGACCAAGTCGGCAAAAAACTTAATTTTTTAAGATTGAAATATTTCTTTAGTATTTTTTGCATTTTGGGGCTGTTTAGGGTAGACAAATCTAGTATTTTTTTTCAATACTTTAAAAGTATTCTGTTTTTTTTTGTCCATCTTATAATAAAACCTTTCGAAAATCTAGGGTTTAATCTGTATCTTTGAAAAAAATATTCCATGCAGAAAATCCTTTTTTTCCTTATTTTTTGCTTGACAAATTTAATGCAAAGTCAAAATCGCGTTAGTTTGAATGCAGCCACAACCCTATTGGGTTTTCCTTCATTGGGTTATGAAAAACCCCTGAATAACCATTTAAGTTTTCATATTGATGCTATTGGTTCTACTTTTAACAGTTACAATGATATGCCATTGCGTTTTTTAATCATCACTCCTGAAGTGCGCTATTACCCCAACACAGCACATCGAGGATTCTATATGGGAGGTCACGTGGGAGGTAGTATATTTAAATTGCAAAAATATGGATATGAAAGCACTACCTATTACCAAAAAGGAATCAACTATATGATGGGAGCTAGCTTTGGTTACGTTCATTTCATTTCAGATAAGATTGCTTTAGAAGCATTTATCGGCGGTGGTTCCATTCAAAGTTTTTACAAAGGATACGACACCACTACTGGCGAGCGCTATGATGGCGCTAAAAAATTCAATAAAAGTGGTGAATGGCTGCCGTATCGCGGGGGAATTTCGATCATCCTTCAGCTGAAATAGAAGGAAGCGAGGTTCGGGATTCGGGATGCGAAATTCGTGGTTCGAGTTTCGAAATTCGTGGTTCGTTGTTGCTCTCGTTTCAAGTTTAGCTTCGCTCCGTTCGGCTGTGCATCGGGTCAGGTTAGACCACTTTTCGATTCGGGATGCGAGATTCGTTGTTCGATTCACGGTTCTCGGTTTTCGAGTCACGAGTTACGAGTTACGCTTCAATATTTTAAATAAATTTAAACATATAAGTCATATAAGTAAAAAAGTTATGCGCTACGCTTAGTTTTAGTTCATATGAGTTTACACTCTTCACTCTTTACTCTTTACTCTTTACTCTTTACTCTTCACTCTTTACTTTTCACTCTAACTTTTTATCATTGAACAAGGAATGTTGAACATGGAATATTGAATTTTCAAATCTTCAAATCGACTCATTGACTCATTACTTTTCCCTTTTCCCTTTAAAACCATATAAGTCATATAAGTAAAAATAAGTTAGGCGCTACGCTTAGTTTGAGTTCATATGAGTTTACACTTTTCACTCTTTATTATTTACTATTTACTATTTACTCGGTTCCCGGTTCTCGAGTCACGAAAACGCATAAAAAAAAGGAGCAAAAAACCCCTTTTTCATTATTATATGCTAACTCAATATTACTTTACCAACGATTTTAAATATTGTCCGTAGCCCGATTTTTCTAAAATAGCAGCTTGTTCTAAAAGTTGCTCTTTGGTGATAAATCCTTTACGCCAAGCAATTTCTTCGATACAGCCAATTTTTAATCCTTGTCGTTCTTCAATGACTTGTACAAATTGTCCAGCTTGCATTAAACTGTTAAACGTTCCTGTATCTAGCCAAGCCGTTCCTCTATTTAGCACACCCACTTTTAAATTGCCTTGATTCAAATACACTTTATTTACATCGGTGATCTCGTATTCGCCACGTGCCGAAGGCTGAATGTTTTTTGCGATGTTAACTACTGAATTGTCATAAAAATACAATCCGGGTACCGCATAATTCGATTTGGGTGCCTTAGGTTTTTCTTCAATAGATACGGCATTGAATTGATCGTCAAATTCCACTACACCATAGCGTTCTGGATCGGAAACATGGTAGGCAAAGACTACGCCTCCATCTGGATTTTGATTGGAAACCAACAAATCTTGTAAATTCGTACCAAAGAAAATATTATCTCCCAAAATCAACGCTACCGAATCGTCGCCAATGAATTCCTCCCCAATAACAAAAGCTTGCGCCAATCCATTTGGAACAGCTTGTTCGGCGTATGAAAAAGTACAACCAATATTACTTCCATCACCCAGCAAACGCTTAAAATGAGGCAAATCATGAGGGGTTGAAATGATCAATATTTCTTGAATACCCGCCATCATCAATACCGATAATGGATAGTATATCATCGGTTTGTCGTATACGGGCATTAATTGTTTACTTACGGCTAAGGTAAGTGGGTGTAATCGGGTACCGGATCCACCGGCTAATATAATTCCTTTCATGT
>DALYCS010000128.1:0-4003 GCA_031973615.1 Flavobacterium sp.
AGTGGCCGGAACCAAATACCGCGGCCAATTTGAAGAACGCATGAAAGCCGTCATGAACGAATTGGAGAAAAATGATGACATCATTTTATTCATCGACGAAATTCACACCATAGTCGGTGCTGGTGGAGCAACCGGTTCATTGGATGCTTCTAATATGTTTAAACCGGCCTTAGCACGAGGTGAAATTCAATGTGTAGGTGCAACCACCTTAGACGAATACCGCCAATATATTGAAAAAGACGGCGCTCTAGAAAGACGCTTTCAAAAAGTAATTGTAGAACCTACATCTGTAGAAGAAACCATTACCATATTGAATAACATCAAGCCCAAATACGAAGACCATCACAACGTAATATATACGCCAGAAGCGATTGAAGCCTGTGTAAAATTAACAAACCGCTACATGACTGATCGATTCTTACCTGATAAGGCAATCGATGCTTTAGACGAGGCCGGATCGCGTGTACACATCATCAACATCGATGTTCCCAAACAAATCCTAGAATTGGAAAAACAATTGGAAGAGGTTCGCGAACTCAAAAATACAGTGGTTAAAAAACAAAAATACGAAGAGGCTGCTAAACTTCGTGACGACGAAAAACGCATTGAAAAAGATTTGGCAATTGCCCAAGAACAATGGGAAGAAGACGCTAAAAACAACAAAGTAACGGTTACGGAAGACAACGTTGCTGATGTAGTTTCAATGATGACTGGAATTCCTGTAAATCGTATTGCTCAAACGGAAAGTAATAAATTAGCTCATTTACCCGAACTCATTAAAGGTAAGGTAATTGGACAAGATGAAGCTGTTCAAAAAATTGCAAAATCCATACAACGCAACAGAGCGGGTTTAAAAGACCCAAACAAACCGATTGGCTCTTTTATTTTCTTAGGCCAAACCGGTGTAGGAAAAACCCAATTAGCAAAAGTTATTGCAAAAGAATTGTTCGACTCAGAAGATGCTTTAATACGCATCGACATGAGTGAGTACATGGAAAAATTTGCCATTTCAAGATTGGTTGGTGCGCCTCCAGGTTATGTAGGATATGAAGAAGGTGGTCAATTGACAGAAAAAGTAAGAAGAAAGCCTTATTGCGTGGTGCTTTTAGACGAAGTTGAAAAAGCACATCCTGATGTCTTTAACATGTTACTGCAAGTATTAGATGACGGCCATCTAACCGATAGCTTGGGAAGAAAAATCGACTTTAGAAACACGATTATTATAATGACTTCTAATGTTGGGGCCCGCCAATTAAAAGATTTTGGAACCGGGGTTGGATTTGGAACTGCTGCAAAAAACGCACAAACCGATGAACATTCTAAAGGCATCATTGAAAACGCTTTGAAAAAAGCCTTTGCACCCGAATTTTTAAACAGAATTGATGATGTAATTGTATTCAATGCACTTGAAAAGCACGATATTGATAAAATTATTGATATTGAAATGGATAAATTATATGCTCGAGTTAAAGAACTAGGCTATAGCTTACAGCTTTCGGAACAAGCAAAAGACTATATTGCCGACAAAGGATTTGACAAGCAATTTGGTGCTCGTCCACTAAAACGAGCCATACAAAAATATGTGGAAGATGCTCTTGCAGAGGAGATTATCACTTCAAAAATTCACGAAGGCGATCAAATCTATATGGATTTAGATGAAGCCAATCAGGAACTCGTAATCCAAATTAAAAAACTAGAAGAACCAAGCGCTTAGCTTGGTTTTTTTTTATTCTTCAAAATTCTATTTGTATTGAAAAAAATACTACTTTAGAATCTTAATTCATACGGTTAAAAATGCTAGATAAAGTTATTGTAGGTAGCGAAGAATGGTGCTCCTTCCCTACGCTAGGTATTCCAACAATTAAAGCACGTGTAGACTCTGGAGCCAAGACTTCAGCCTTACACGCTATTAATATTGCTACTTTCGAAAAAAACAGTGAAAGTTGGGTGAAATTCGACATCAATCCCATTCAAAATAATGCCAAAGCAGTCATTCATTGTGAGGCACCCCTTATAGATAAACGTGTAGTAAAAAGCTCTAGCGGTTTTAGAGAACAACGATATGTTATTAAAACCAAACTCGAGATTGGTGGAAAAACATGGGAAATAGAGGTTACATTAACCAATAGAGACTCAATGGGTTTCCGCATGTTGTTGGGTCGCGAAGCCATGTCGGGCAGAGTATTAGTCGATCCTGAACAACGCTATTTGTTGGGCCAACCTACCACAGAAAAATTAAAAGAATATTACTACGCGTCTAACGAAACCAAAAAGGGTTTAAAAATTGGACTTTTAGCAAGTAATCCAGAATTATACAGCAACAAACGTATCATAGAAGCCGGTGAATTAAGAGGACACGAAATGCACTTTTTGAACCTCAAATACTGCTACATGAAACTCGATGCTACCAAACCTGAGATTCATTATCGAGGAGGCAAAGTATTGAACGATTTTGATGCCATTATTCCGCGCATTCGACCCAGCATGACCTATTATGGTTGTGCCTTAACCCGTCAGTTTGAAGCTCTAAAAGTATATGCTTTGAACAATGCTTCTGCCATTACACAATCGAGAGACAAGCTGTTTTCACTGCAATTGCTATTGAATAATGGTGTGGACATTCCCACAACTGGATTTGCCAATTCGCCTTTAGATACCGATGACTTGATCAAAATGGTAGGTGGTTCGCCATTGATTGTGAAATTATTAGAAGGTACACAAGGAAAGGGCGTTGTTTTGGCTGAAACCAAAAAAGCGGCCGAATCAGTTATCAATGCGTTTAAAAGTTTGAATGCCAATATTTTAGTTCAAGAATTTATCAAAGAAGCTAACGGAAAAGATTTACGCCTATTTGTTGTAGACGGAAAAGTGGTAGCTGCCATGCAACGGGAAGCTTTACCAGGTGAGTTTAGAGCCAATATCCATTTGGGCGGCACGGCATCTATTGTAAAGGTAACCGCTGATGAAAAGAAAATTGCCATCAAAGCTGCCAAAGCAATGAATTTAAAAGTAGCTGGAGTAGACATCATTCGCTCGGCTAAAGGTCCGTTATTATTAGAAGTAAATTCTTCACCGGGACTAGAAGGAATTGAAGGCGCCACTCAAAAAGACATCGCTGGAGAAATGATCAAAGCAATTGAAAAGAATTTTAAGTGGAAATAACTAAAAAATAGTACAAATGAAAAAACAATATGCCCTTCCGATTTTATTTTTTACCTTAGGTATTGCCATTACTATTATAGGTGCGCTATTCAAAATTATGCATTGGCCAGGTGCAACAGCACTATTGACGACAGGACTATTAGCTGAAGCTGCCGCATTGATTATTCTCATTATTAGTATCGCAAAACGCTTAAAGTAGGTCTTATAATTTATTCAAAATCAATTTGAAAACTGTTCAAAAAAGCAATTGATTTTTCAATATCGTAATGCAAAATGCGGTCTTCGGTAACGATAGCTACTTCGTCGCGGTACGATTTTAAAAAACTTTCTATGAATGGACTCGATTGCAAAGGCCTTCTGAATTCAATAGCTTGAGAAGCATTAAACAATTCTATTGCCAATATACGCTCTACGTTTTCAACGATGCGTAAGGTTTTTGTAGCAGCATTAGCCCCCATACTCACATGATCTTCCTGACCGTTTGACGAAACAATACTATCGATACTCGCTGGAGTAGCCAATTGTTTGTTTTGACTGGCAATACTAGCAGCGGTGTATTGCGGAATCATGAAACCCGAATTCAATCCGGGATTGTTTACCAAAAATGGTGGCAATCCGCGCAAACCTGAAATCAATTGATAGGTTCTACGTTCGGAAATACTTCCCAATTCCGACAAGGCAATACCTAAGAAATCTAAAGACAACGCCAAAGGTTGTCCGTGGAAATTCCCACCCGAAAGGATCAAATCTTCTCCTACAAAAATATTCGGATTATCGGTAACCGAATTGATTTCGGTACGAAAAACTTTCTTTACATAATCAATCGCATCTTTCGAAGCGC
>DALYCS010000128.1:4035-4612 GCA_031973615.1 Flavobacterium sp.
AAAATGTTCGGCCGTTTGCACTTGTCCTATGTGCGGTCGAATCAAGTGAATTAAATCGGTAAAAGGTTCGATTCGACCGTCAAATCCTTCTAAAGAAATAGCACCAATAACATCCGCTAAATAGGCTATTTTTTGTGCTTTCAACAAACAATAAGTTCCATAAGCACTCATGAATTGCGTACCGTTTAACAAAGCCAATCCTTCTTTGGATTGCAGTTCGATAGGCTCCCAACCCATTTTGGCCAAAACTTTTGCTGCCGGTTGACGAAACCCATCGCAATACACTTCGCCTTCCCCTAATAATGGCAAGGATAAATGCGCTAATGGCGCCAAATCACCCGAAGCACCTAATGAACCTTGGGTATAAATTAATGGTAATATATCGTGGTTGTAAAAATCAATCAAACGTTGCACGGTAACCAATTGCACCCCTGAGTGTCCATAACTTAAGGATTGAATTTTAAGCAACAACATGATTTTTACGATCTCATGAGGCACTGCTTCACCTGTTCCACATGCATGCGATTTTACCAAATTTTCTTGCAATTTGGATAAATTTTCATTCGAAATTTTTACA
>DALYCS010000129.1:0-4565 GCA_031973615.1 Flavobacterium sp.
TTCCATAACGACGTGAAGAACGTCTCCTAACCGTTCTTTTTCTCTTGATTTGTTGCCCCATTATTTTTTAGCCAAGAGCGTATTATTGAACACCGATAAGACTACATAAGATAATATAATAAGGGGTAGGGCTGTAAATCCAAAAACCAACAACAAAACAAAAGAGAGCGCTAAAAAGAAAAATTGCAACTTGTTTTTTTCTAGACTAAACTCTTTTATTTTTAATGAAAACAATGGGATTTCTGCATTCAACATAAATGCACTAACAAAACTGATGCCCAACAATACAAAAGGGTTAAACAACGCATTGACTAACCATTCGTGAGTACCATCAAATTGAATCATCGGAATACTCATGATAAATAGAGCATTAGCAGGTGTTGGCAACCCAATAAACGAATCGGTTTGACGGGTATCAATATTGAATTTTGCCAATCTATAGGCAGAAGCCAACGTGATGATAAACCCTAAATAGGGAACAAATCCCATATAGTAAAAGTCTTCGGTCAAATAATACTTTGAGGAGTCGTCTTCCTGTATATCAAGAAGCAATTTAAACATCATTAAGCCAGGTACTACCCCACTTGTGATGACATCGGCAAGTGAATCCAATTGCAAACCCAATGCTCCAGACACTTTAAATTTACGTGCAAAAAAACCATCCCAAAAGTCGAAAAAGATGCCCAAACACACAAAAAGAAAGGCTTCATCATAATACCCTTTAAAAATAGCAATAATAGCTAACAAACCACTCGAAAGGTTTAACAAGGTAATGGCATTTGGAATATGTTGTTTAATTTGCATAACAATCCGTTTTATTCTACTTAAAAGAACTCTAAATTAGATACCGCAAATGTAATACAATAAGTTAATACATTTAGAGTTTACTAATTAAGAAATTTATTCCATCTTTGTAAAAAAATTGGCCTTGAAAAAGATATTTCTTCTTCTTTTTGTTTGCAGTACTGCCTTTAGCACCGCTCAAAGCGTTCGAAAATATTCGAATGAATTCATGAGTATTGGGGTAGATGCTGCGGCTTTAGGGATGTCCAATACGGTGGTGTCGCACACCCATGATGTCAATTCGGGATATTGGAACCCAGCTGGTTTGGTCAATATAGAAGACAAACAATTTTCACTCATGCATGCCAATTATTTTGCTAATATAGCGCAGTATGATTACGCCGGTTTTGCCATGCCTATTGATGATCAAAGTGCTGTAGGAATTTCATTGATCCGGTTTGGTGTAGACGATATCTTAAACACCACCCAATTGATCGACAGTGAAGGCAATATCGATTACAATCGTATTTCATTATTCTCCACCGCCGATTATGGCTTGACCTTTTCCTACGCAAGAAGTTTACCTATAGACGGTTTAAATTTTGGCGTGAATGCCAAAGTTATTCGAAGAATTATAGGTGATTTTGCCAATTCATGGGGGTTTGGTTTTGATGTTGGGTTACAATATATCAGTGATGATGAGGATTGGAAATTTGGTGTATTATTGCGAGACATTACCACAACGTATAACACATGGACCATCGATACCAAAAAATATGAAGCCATAGCCAATGCCATTCCGGGTGAAAATCAAGAATTGCCAGAAACTAGTGAAATTACCTTACCCAAAGCACAATTAGGTTTGTCTAAAAAATGGATCGTGCGCTACGATTATAGCATTTTGGCAGCTGCCAATTTAAACATGCAATTTGTTCAAACCAATGATATCATTTCAACCCAAACGGTGAGTATCGATCCAGCACTGGGCTTTGAATTGGGCTATGTTAATCTGGTTTATCTTAGAGGAGGTGTTGGAAATTTTCAACAAATTACCCAAATAGACGCTACTAAAAAAGTGAGTTTTCAGCCCAATATCGGATTAGGTTTCAAATACAAAGGTGTACAGATTGATTATGCATTAACCGATTTAGGCGATCAAAGTGCAGCCTTATACTCTAATATTTTTTCGATGAAAATAGATTGGGAAGTGTTTCGATAATTTTAAGACAAAAGAAGAAAGACATTAGTTCATATGATAAAAAAACTACTTATCGCATTCCTGCTTATTATTCCTTTTCTTGGTTTTTCACAAAATAATATACTTTCCAACCAAGCCAAAGCAAGTATTTTAACGTGTGGCACAGGACCCGAATCGTATGCTATGTATGGCCACACTGGAATTCGCATTCAAGATCCCTCAACTGGAATTGATGTTGTATACAATTATGGCGCATTTGATTTTAGTACACCTAATTTTATTGGTCGATTTGTAAAAGGTGATTTACACTATTTTGTAACCTATGGGAATTTCGCCGAATTTTACTACAATTATCAAGCAGAAAACAGGGAAATAATTGAACAAAAACTAACACTCTCATCTGCACAAATCAATCAATTGTTCCAGCAATTAAATGCTTCGGTAAATAGCGATGAACGCTTTTATACCTACAAATTTATTGACCGAAATTGTACAACAATGGTGGTAGACAAAATCAATGCTACCCTTGGAAAAGAATACATCAAGAGTACAACTTCAGCGCTAACCTACCGCGAAATATTATATCCCTATATGTCGGATTTTTATTTGAAATTGGGCATTCAATTGATCTTTGGTGCAAAAGTAGACAAACCAGCTACACGTTTGTTTTTACCCTATGAGTTTAAAAAATCACTATCAGAAACTAAAATTCAAGGCAAACCAATTATTACTTCTACCGAAACACTATTGAAAGCCCGTAAAACAAGTCTTCCTTTTTCCTTTTGGAATTCGATATATTCACTAATTGGTGCGTTACTACTACTTTCTTTCATCGGCAAAAAATGGATTCAAATAAGTTATTGTATCACTGCGGGGCTGTTGGGTATATTTTTTACAATAGTTGGTGTGTATTCACTACACGAAGAAATTTTATGGAATTATAATATTTTATTGTTCAACCCTCTATTAATTGCATATGCTTGGGGGCTTTGGAAAGGAAATACAACGACAATAAAACTACTAGCAAAGATCATATTAGGAGGCATTGTTGTATACATCCTCTATATGCTTGACAAAATTCACCTGCAAATTGTATGGCCTTTTATAGCTTTACATCTCTATTGGTTAGGAAAAGAAGTGTTGAAAAAAAATTAATTTTCTCTTAAATACAGTAAAAATTCGCGCTCTTTACGTTTGGCAACCGGTAAATCGAGACCGTTATTCAATTCACAATACAAACCGTCTTTTTTATTGATACGTACAATTTGGTGCACATTGATAAGCGTCGAATTATGAATTCTAAAAAAGTGATGCGATGGAAACAATTGCTGATATTCTCCAATGTTTTTACTGGACACTATTTTAGTTCCGTTTTGCAAAAAAATCTCGGTATACTTTCCATCGGCCTTGCAATATAGCACCTCTTTAAATTTTATGATTTCAATTTTATCAATTGAAGAAACAACAAAAAAATCCTTGTTGTCATGACCCAAAGAAGCAGCAATGGAGGTTGCATTTTTTAACTGTAGAAAATCAGCTTCTCGCTCCATCACATGACCCACTTTGATAAGAGCGTTAGCCAATTCATCTTCTTTAATTGGATGTAATAAAAAATCTATAGCCTCATGCTTAAATGCTTGATAAGCATCCTCTTTGCTCCCCACACAGATAAATTTAACTTCTATGAAATCAACAGCTCGGAGCGATACAATTTGACTAAAATTTTCCTTTGTAGCTTTTGCAATGATTAAATCGGGTTGAAGCTGACGGATAACATTATGGCACTCAGCGATTGATTTTGCAGTACCTAGAATAGAGAGTATTTTAGGATTTTCCTTACTATACGTTACCAGCTTTTTGATCGCATCCTGATCATCGTCAATAATAAAAGCTTGGATAAGGATCATCGTAAGTAGAATTTATGCAATTAATACCAATCGGAGTGGTAGCGGTTTTCGCCTAAATAATAAATGAAACCAAATGAAAAGTTATAGAAACTTCCCGAAGTAGATTTTTTATTTACACCGATTTGTTGTCCATCAAATCCATAATGTTGACTCATCGTAATATTATGGGTGTAATCGGCTATAATTGCAAATTTATTAGAGATGTTGTACATTGGCGTAAGTCCAAACCCTATAATAGTAACTTTATCTTGTTGGTTTTGATTGATAACATAACCAAAAGCCATACCGGCATCAATGTGTGCATTAACACCTACTCGATCTCTGGTCCAATACGTTAATCCAAATTGTTTTCCTAAGTTGTATACACCCGAAACGGCAATAGTATTATAGGTAATACCTAAAGCCCCACCCGGATCGTTTACAAAATGATCAATTTTATAAGAAACTTTTGCTCCAATTTTTTCATTAAACATATAACGGATGCCTACATCAAAGTGATTCATGCTCGAAAAATTAGACTTATACCCTTTGAAATATGGCTCGATAGCGCCACTATATCCATAGCCTGCTTCTAAAGACATATTATTCACATTAAATTGTGAAAACAGTGATAACGAACAAAAAAACAATAGAAGTGTTATAAATTTAGGCAATCTTTTCATGATAAAAAATTTAAG
>DALYCS010000130.1:0-4553 GCA_031973615.1 Flavobacterium sp.
TGATGAAACGGACCTTTCAATTCGCGTTCACCTCTCGGATAATTTTTTACTAAATCATTAGGTACAAAACACGCATGAGTAACATTGCAACGCCCTCCACCCGAAATGCGTACTTTTTCTAATACACTTTTTCCGCGTTCGAGTATTGCAATTTTTAGTGTTGGGTTTTTTTCGGCGCAGTTAATAGCTGTAAAAAATCCGGCAGCCCCTCCACCGATTATCAATATGTCGTAGTTTGAATTCAATGATTTTTTTTGCAAATATCGGTTAAATTTTAAAATAAAAAGTCCCGCTGAATACAGCGGGACTTTTCTTAATTTTTTGCGACTATTATTTGGTTAAAATATAATATTGCCAAGGCAACATTGAGTAGACTTGTGTAGCATTTAAGCCCATCGGTTTTCCGGTCATTACATCTTTATATTGTCCGGTTACAGGAATAGAAACGTCTACAGGTTTTGCTGATAAATTGGCTAGATAAATAACTTTTTTACCCTTTTTTGTTCGTTCGAAAGCTAACACATTTTCATTTGAAGTTTTAATTCTATTGTAAGCTGCTTTGCTTTTACCCCCGTGCAAGGCGTCAATTTCATTTTTAATTTTACCCAATTTAGCGCGCAAAGCCCATTGTTTTCCTTTTGTTTTCGGAATAGAATCTTTTTCAAAAAATTTGAGGCTGTGCGCCAAACCATATTCATTTCCACTGTAAATTAAAGGCATTCCAGGCATCAAATAAGTTAGTGCCGTCATGGCTTCTTCAGCGGCTCCTAAACGACTATTAATAGTGCCATTCCATGAATTTTCATCGTGGTTGTCCACAAAATTCATTAAAATATCATTGGCTTCATAGTCTTTGTTTATTTTTTCAATATAAGCATCAAACTGAGCAACTGTTTCCTTGCCTTGTGCTATTTTATTCATCGTGTGATGTCCATCCCAGGCATACGCCATGTCAAATAAATTGTTTTTTAGTAATGCTGGCTCCCAAGCTTCAGCTAACATGAAGATGTTCTTTTGTTTGCGCAATTTTGGAATGGCTTGCTGCCAAAAATCCAAAGGCACATTACCTGCTACATCGCAACGGAAACCATCAATATCTTCATTTTTGATCCAATGCATCATATCTGACGTCATTGCAGTTCGTAGATTTTGATTGTCATAATTCAAATCGGCTACATCGGTCCAGCCCCATGATTTGCCTGTTTCTGGATTGATTGGGTCAATAATTTCTCCTTTCGCATTTTGGGTGTAATATTCGGGATGTTGTTTGATCCAAACATGATCCCATCCGGTATGATTTGGCACCCAATCCAAGATCACGTAAATGCCGTTTTCGTGGGCTGTTTTCACCAAATTTCTAAAGTCTTCGATTGTACCAAATTCAGGATTCACTTTTTTGAAATCGGAAACCGCATAATAGCTACCTAAATATTTGTGTTGCTCTGCCGCAGGCATTTCCGATGCAAATTTACTGTCATCACCTCCTGTTGCTTTTCTTTTGGTTTGTGAAATCGGAAACACAGGCATAACCCATATAATTTTAACCCCTAATTCTTTCAATTGAGGAATATCTTTTGTAAAAGCATTGAAGGTTCCTTCTGGAGAATACTGGCGGATATTTACTTCATAAATTACACTGTTTTCTTCTACAGCAGGACTGAATTTTTCTATAGAGTTGCTAGCTACTTCGGCTGAATCATTTTTGCAACCCATTATAGCGATTGCACTACAAATAATAAAGATTTTTTTCATTTTCTTTTGCTTATTTAAGTTCTAAAATTAAGGCTGTTTTTCCATCAATAGAAAGTTCATTTTTCAAATCAATGGTTTTTCCATTCAATACGTCATGTCCAGAAACATAATTTTTGATGTTTTCTTGAAAACGGTTCAAGTTTAATTTTTGGGTGTCGGGCGCATTATTAATTACTACCATTACAGTCTCAGTATCATTGTGACGGAAATAAACATACACATTGTTATCGGGCACATAATGAGTTAATTTACCAGTATGAATTACTGTTTTATTTTTGCGCCAATTCAATATTTTTTTTGAAAAATCAAAAAACTTGTTTTGTTCAGCGGTTCTTCCTGTTGCTGTAAAAGCGTTGTTGCTGTCGCCTTTCCATCCACCCGGAAAATCTTGACGAATATCGGCATCTCCTTTGCCTTTGTCGCCAGCCATACCTATTTCAGAACCATAATACAATTGAGGGATACCTCGCATCGTTGCTAAAATTGTCATTCCCAATTGGTATTTTTTAAGATCCTTTTGATAAATTTGGTTGTAGCGTCCGGTATCGTGATTTTCCAAAAAGATCAATAAATTATTGGGATTTGCATATAAGAAATCATTCACAAAATTGTCGTAAAATTTAAACATGCCATTATTCCAATCGGTGCGATCTTCATAAAATACATTACCAAAAACATCGTGTAAGGTAAAATCCATTACGCTGGGTAAATAGGAATTATAACTTTGGATTTTAGCAATCGGACTATCTTTTTGCCAGTATGAAATTTGTGCTTGATCGTGCATCCAAACTTCGCCTACAATATTGAAATATGGGTATTCATCAGTAATGGCTTTGGTCCATTTTGCAATGCCTTCTTTTTCGTTGTAGGAATAGGTATCTACACGAAATCCATCTAGATCGGCATATTCGATCCACCATATGGCATTTTGGATCAAATAATTCAATACCAAAGGATTCGATTGATTCAAGTCGGGCATGCTAGGTACAAACCAACCGTCCATGCATAATTTAGCATCTGATTTAGACCCATTTGTATCATATTGTGTGGTCATTCGGTAGTTACTTTGCTTGTATCCAGGAAATTGATGAAACCAATCATACGTTGGCATATCTTTAAACATCCAATGTTCGGCACCCCAGTGATTGGTTACATAATCTTTGACTAATTTCATGTCACGCTTGTGCAATTCATCGGCTAATTTTTTGTACTCCTCATTGCTGCCATATCTTGGGTCTATGCGATACACATCCGATTGAGCATAAGTATGGTAAGAATAGCCTTTGTCATTGTCTTCACACAAGGGCGTACTCCAAATGGCTGTAGCGCCTAATTCTTTTAGGTAATCTAAATTGTTAATGATCCCTTGGATATCGCCACCGTGTCTTCCTCCAGGTAAAGTACGATTTCCTTTTTCTTGCAATTCGTTAGAAGAATCGTTACCTGGATTTCCGTTCGCAAAACGGTCGGGCATCAATAAATACATAACATCTGACGCATCAAAACTTTTGCGAAGCGCCGAATTTTCTTTTCTTTTTTTGATTTCAAAGCCTTTTGTAAAGGTTTTTTTACCATTTGTAAATGTAAACTGCAGTTCTTGTGCGGTCACATTTTTAGTGTCTATGGTTACGAAAAGGTAGTTCGGATTTTCGGTTTTAGTGCGACTCGTGATTACAACATTATTGGAAACACTAACCGAGTTTTCAGCGATATTTTTTCCGTAAAACAAAACTTGAACTTCACTCTTATTCATACCTTCATACCAAAATGGAGGTTCCATTCGGTCGATTTGTGCCGATAATGTGAGTGAAAATAGGATACTCAATGATAAAATTATTTTTTTCATAGTTTATTTTTGAAAGAGTTGCTGAAATGATTTCTGTTTTTCCTTTTATTATTTTACTTCAACGATACTTATTGCATATCCACCCCCTGCGGCGGTAAACAATTGTAATTTTGATTTATTTGTTACTTGTTGCTTACTTATTTTATAGGCTTGCGGATTGTTTTTGTAATCAGCATTTACTGCATCGGCATAAATTGTAGCTTCGTACTTTTTCCCTTTTTCAAGAAAATCAAGCGTAATTGTTGACGTTCTTTTTTGATAGCCGTTTGAATTACCTACAAACCAATTGTTTGAATTTTTATCTTTTCGAGCCGTTGTAACATAGTAGCCAGGTTCTGCCTCCAAATATTTTGAAGTGGTCCATTCAACAGGGACGTCTTTAATAAACTGGAAAGCGTCTAAGAATTGGTTGTAATGTTCGGGTAAATCGGCTGCCATTTGAAGCGGACTGTACATGATTACATAAAGTCCTAACTGGTTTCCAATGGTAGTGTTGACATGTGAATTGTTGTTCGGATTTAATTTGGCAATGTCCATTTCAAAAATTCCAGGGGTGTAATCCATGGGACCACCAATCAATCGTGTAAAAGGTAATAGGGTAGTGTGGTTGGCTTTTGAACCACCAAATGCTTGAAATTCCGTGCCTCTAGCTGCTTCGTTTCCAATGAGATTGGGATACGTTCTGCAAATTCCAGTTGGTCGAACCGCTTCGTGTGCATTTACCATGATTTGATAGTCTACCGCTTTTTCTATGCAATATTGGTAATGATTTAATATCGATTGGCTGTAATGGTATTCGCCTAAAGGTAAAATATTCCCTACATACCCACTTTTTACTGCATCATAACCGTTGTCTTTCATAAATTGATACGCACGATCGAGATGGCGTTCATAGTTTCGGGTAGCCCCCGAAGTTTCATGATGCATAATCATTTTTACACCTTTTGATTGGGCA
>DALYCS010000131.1:0-2769 GCA_031973615.1 Flavobacterium sp.
GGATCTGGAATATGATACGGCTACAACCGATCACTGTGGATCGTGTACGGCATGTATAGATGCTTGTCCCACAGAAGCCATAGTAGCGCCCTATGTAGTGGATGGAAGTAAATGCGTTTCGTATTTTACCATTGAATTGAAAGAAAATTTGCCGCAAGAAATGAAAGGTAAATTTGACGATTGGATGTTTGGTTGTGATGTGTGCCAAGATGTTTGTCCCTGGAACCGATTTTCAAAACCGCACAATGAACCCTTATTTCAGGCGAGCCCCGAGATAATAAAGTATTCCAAATCGGATTGGGAGGAAATAACCCACGATACTTTCCAACAAATATTTAAAAATTCAGCCCTGAAACGAACGAAGTTTGAAGGAATTAAAAAAAATATTGCATTTATAAAGTAGATTCGCGACCAATAATTTGAGTGTCTAATTCGATTGTCTTGGGTATAAACGATTTCATTTCTTTCTTGCAATTCATTTCTTCTAGCAATAACGAAAATGCTTGAACGCCCATTTCATAACTCGGTTGATCTACAGTGCTTAATTTGGGTGTAATTACTTGAGACATGAACCAATTACTAAAACCAATTACTTTAATTTGATGGGGTACATCAATATTGTTTTCATTACAATGTGCTAAAACACCTACTGCAACCAGATCTGTAATCGCAAAAATGCCATCAATATCAGGATGATCTTGTAAAATGGCAGCAGCAAATTCTTTGCCTTCTTCAAAGGTTACGTTTTTGCAAGTATATACTAAATTATAATCAAAAGGGATGTTGTATTTTTCTAAGGCTTTTTTATAACCAAGGAATCGGTCAATCGCATTTTGTGGATTAACAGGGCCTCTAATGTGTGCGATTTTTGTACAACCTCTTTGAATTAAATGTTCAGTGGCATTATAAGCTGCTTTTTGGTCATCAATTACAACCTTTGAACAATTAATGAATTTAGAAATTTTATCAAAAAGGACAAATGGGATTTCACGTCTACAAATTTCCTTAATGTGTTCGTCATCATTTGATTCATTGGAAAGTGACATAATAATACCATCTACTCTTTTGTTTATCAATAAGTCTACTTGCTTTTTTTCCAATGTAAGCGACTCGCTTGACTGAAGAATAATTACTAAGTACCCACTTTTTTCAGCTTCTTCAATTATGCCATTAATTACATTAGAGAAAAAATGATGTACTACTTCTGGAATAATTAATCCAATGGTTTTGGATTCTTTAGTTCTTAAATTAACCGCAAAGCTATTAGGCGTATATTGCAAATTCTGAGCCAATTCTAAAACTAATTTTTTTGTTTTAGAACTTACATCGGGATAATCTTTTAATGCCTTTGAAACAGTTGTAATCGAAATTCCTAAAGTTTCTGCTATTTGCTTTAGCGTAATATCTTTCATGTAACAAATATGATAAAAAATATTTAAATATAAAATCGAAAACGTTTTCGTTTAAATCGAAAACGTTTTCGATAAATTTTTCGTAATTATTATTGTCTAAAAATATAATTTCGAAATATTAATCAAACCAATTTTATTAATCTAACAAAAATTTTAAAATGAAAGAAATTACTAAATTTTTGAAAAATTCGATTTTTTTAGTAGCATTGTTTCTATTTAACTTTACATTTTCACAAAATGATACAGTAAAGGAACAAGACACTATTAAAAAGGAACAACTAGAGGAAGTTGTAATTACAGGAGTTGTGAATCCAAAAACTAAACTGAAGTCTAGTGTTTCCATTACGTCTATCAATGCAAGACAGATTGAGCAATCGGCACCACGTTCTACTGCAGAAATTTTTAGAACTATTCCCGGTATTCGTTCAGAATCTTCAGGAGGTGAAGGAAATTCAAACATTGCTGTTCGTGGGGTTCCTATTTCATCTGGAGGGTCTAAATATGTACAACTCCAAGAAGATGGATTACCGGTATTATTATACGGGGATATTTCATTTGGAACCGCCGATATTTTTACAAGATTTGATAGAAATGTGGCAAAAATCGAAGCCATTCGTGGAGGTTCTGCTTCAACATTATCATCAAATTCACCAGGGGGTATTATTAACTTTATCAGTAAAACTGGTAAAACCGAAGGAGGTAGCATGGCTACAAGTTTTGGTTTAGATTATAATGATTTTAGAACCGATGTTGATTATGGTGCTAAAATTGGAGAAGGTTTATATTACCATGTAGGTGGTTTTTATAGAGCAGGTGAAGGTGTGAGAAGTCCAGGATTTACAGCAAATAATGGTGGACAATTCAAATTCAACATTACTAAAGAATTTGAAAATGGCTCCATTACAATTTATACAAAATTCTTAAACGATAGAGCTGCAGCCTACATGCCAATGCCAATTAAAGTTACCGGAACCAATTCCAATCCTAATTGGGGTAGTGTTAGCGGATATGATGCTACAAATGGAACTTTACAATCGGTTCACTTAAGTCAAACCGTTGGATTAGGTCCTGATGGTCAATTAAGAAGAGGAAAAGTAGCAGACGGAATGCACCCAATGTCTAAAACTATAGGAGCTTCTATTAATTTTGATTTACTTGATGGTTGGAAATTATCAAATAACGGTCGTTTCTCATTTAACAACGGTCAATTCATTACACCTTTCCCAGCTGAAGTAGGAACTGCTGCTGCTATTGCTAATTCTTTTGGTGCAGGTTCTACCTTAACCTATGCAAACGATGGTACGCCATTCAATACAGCAAATGGTTTGGTTTCAAGAATTCATATGTTTGATGTTCA
>DALYCS010000131.1:2869-4516 GCA_031973615.1 Flavobacterium sp.
AAAGGAAAAGTAGACGGTTCATTCGCTGGAGCAGTTCAGACAACTTTTGACATCAACAATGATGGAGATATTTCAGAACCAGAAGAAAGTGTATCAGCAATCGATACTGCTAATCCTACTGCTGTTAATTATGACTACGGATACGTGTCATATACGTTAGGGGCAAATTATTTAGTAAACGATCAACAATCATTCTTCGTAAGATATAGTAAGGGTGCTGCTGCAAAAGCGGATCGTATTTTATTTTCTGGATTGAACTATTTGGATGGTGATAAAATAAACTCTTTAGATTATTTAGCACAAGCCGAATTAGGATACAAAAGAAAATTCTCAAAAGGTTATGTATACGCTACTTTATTTAGTTCTGCAACAACTGAAGAAGGCGGATTTGAAGCTTCTTCTAATTCAATTATCGACAATGATTATAAATCGTATGGTTTAGAATTGGAGTCGTCTTATAATATGAATAAAGATTTTAATATTAGAGGTGGATTTACCTACACAAAAGCTGAAATTACTTCTGGGGCTAATAATGGTAACCAACCAAGAAGACAACCTAAATTAATGTATAACTTCATGCCAACCTACAAATTTGCACAAAGTAAAAACACTTTAGGATTAAGTTTTATTGGGCAAACAAAAGCATATGCTCAAGATAACAATGAGTTGGTAATGAATGGTTTTGTTATTGTAAACGGATTTGTTGAATTTGGATTGACTAAAGACTTGTCTTTAAATCTTGCTGGAAACAACTTATTAGATACATTAGCTATTACCGAATCAGAAGAGGGAAGTATTACAAATAATACTACTAATATTGTAAGAGCAAGACCATTACCTGGAAGATCAGTTTCTATGACATTGTCTTATAAGTTCTAATTAAATTATTTCATGTTTAGTTTATAATTCCTGTACCAATGAAAATTGGTATGGGAATTATTTTTAAAACAAATGTATTTTTGCAGTAGTAATCGATAATTCAAACAAATGAAAAAGACCTGTTTTCTCTTTCTGTTATTTTTTGGTTTCATGAATCATTCAGTAATGGCACAAGAAGTTTCTAAAAAAACAATTATCATTTATGGAAGTGATGAATGCCATCATTGCACAGATACAAAAGCATTTTTGAAAGAAAAAAAAATCGATTTTGTGTTTTATGATATCGATAAAAATCCTTCAGCATTGCAAGAAATGTTGGCAAAGTTGCGAAAAGCAAACATGAGTACCTCTAATTTAGGAATCCCCGTTGTAGATAAAAACGGTGTGCTATTTTCAAATAATGTTGATTTTCAGGAATTTCTAAAAAAATTAGAATAAATGCATAAAATTAAACTGAGTTTTTGGCAAATTTGGAACATGAATGTGGGTTTTTTTGGAATCCAATACAGTTTTGGATTGCAGCAAAGTGCAGTAAACCCTATATATGATTTTTTAGGCGCTACTCCCGATGAAATTCCGCTTTTAAATCTTGCTGGTCCAGTAACAGGTTTGTTAGTTCAACCTATTATTGGAGCATTAAGCGATAAAACGTGGCATCCCAAATTCGGACGACGCAAGCCTTATTTTTTTATAGGTGCCCTAATTTGTAGTCTATGCTTGTTAGCTTTTCCTTACAGTAGCTCCCTTTGGATGGCTGCCGGATTACTT
>DALYCS010000132.1:0-4503 GCA_031973615.1 Flavobacterium sp.
CCGAAAATCAGGCTTTTATTGAACGATTTAGAGGTACTTTTTCTAAAACAGAACAGGTACAATCGCGTGTTCGTATGTTAGAAAAATTAGAATTAGTAGAAGTAGATGAAGTGGATACTTCAGCTTTAAAATTAAAATTCCCACCATCTCCTCGTTCGGGGCAATATCCTATAGTGGTTGAAGGTTTGTCAAAATCATATGGTGATCATGTCGTTTTTAAAGATGCCAATATGGTTATCGAGAGGGGTCAAAAAGTAGCTTTGGTGGGTAAAAATGGTGAAGGTAAATCAACCATGATTAAAGCCATCATGGGTGAAATTGATTTTGAAGGAAAATTAGAGGTAGGGCACAATGCTCAAATCGGCTATTTTGCTCAAAATCAGGCGTCTTTATTAGATGGCGAATTGACTATTTTTGAGACCATTGATCAAATTGCAGTGGGTGACGTTCGTACCAAGATTAAAGATTTACTAGGTGCATTCATGTTTAAAGGGGATGATATTCAAAAGAAAGTAAAAGTCCTTTCGGGTGGTGAAAAAACACGTTTAGCGATGATCAAGTTATTGTTGGAACCTGTAAATGTGTTGATTTTGGATGAACCTACCAATCATTTGGATATGAAAACAAAAGACATCATCAAAGATGCCTTACGCGATTTTGACGGTACCTTATTGTTGGTTTCACACGATCGTGATTTCTTAGACGGATTGGCACAAAAAGTATTTGAATTTGGACACAAACGTGTAAAAGAGCATTTTGAAGACATCAAAGGATTTTTAGCGCATAAAAAAATGGAATCTTTGAAAGAGATTGAAAAATAACTAAGCTATTTGAGTACAGTTAATTTATAAATTTTAGCTTCTATACTTTCGGTATCATTGTCTTCGCAAAGTAAAAATTCTAATGCAGTAGCACTTTCTTTGAAGAGGGTGATGCCTTCAAATTTTTGGTCTTCCGATATAAGATGTACTTCGATGATTTCAAATGTTGGCGCATGCATTATTCCTAAAATGCTACCCAGAACTATACCGTCGTCATAAGTGGAATCTGTTTTTTCAGCACACGCTAAAAAATAAATGGTTTCACCAATTAATAGTGCATCGGTAAATGTCGTTTCTACATCATCTAGCGTTGGTAATGTAATGGGGATAAATTGGATGCCATCCTGTTGATTGTTGGGAATTATAAAAACACCATTTTTTCCATTTTTTGAATTACCTCTTTGAAAAAGTAACATCGTATTGTGTGCATAAATGGCTCCTTCTATATTCAATTGCTGATCGGATAAACATCCTACTTCCCTTAATTTTTGGTATAATTCACTTAAATCTTGTGTTTGTAAGGTATCGTTTTCCAGATGCAAGGTAAACATAGTATTGCGTTGAAGAGTTGACCCTGATCCTAACAATAACAATTGATTGCCATGCTGTGTTATACTTTCTAAATCGAGCTTTGCTGCTTTATCTATATTTTCTTTAGCGTCTTTTACCAATGGGAATTTAAGTACAATTTCTTTTTCAAGATCGTATTGGTACAAAAAACTACTGGAATCAGATATGATAAACAATACATTTTGCGCGTACAACAAGCCGGATGGCGCTGCAATACCATTAATTGTAAAAAGGTTTTTGAGTTTGATTTTTTTCATATTTTTACACAAGAAATACTAGGTATTCTTAAAGTTTATAAAAATAGTGTTTTTTTATGAAAATTTGACTTAAGTTTACAACAGTTGGTAGTATAAAATAGGTACTGCTCTAATACTAAAAAATTGATGAAAATATATACTAAAACAGGCGATTCGGGTACAACGGCTTTATTTGGTGGAACGCGTGTTTCTAAACACCATATCAGAATTGAAAGTTATGGCACAGTGGATGAATTGAATTCGCATATTGGATTGATCCGAGATCAAGAAATTGATAACGTTTACAAAACCGTAATGATTGAAGTGCAAGATCGATTGTTTACGGTGGGTGCTATATTAGCCACGCCACCTGAAAAGGAAAAACTAAAAAACGGGCAGCCGCGTCTTCAAAATTTAGGTATTATAGCCGAGGATATTGAATATTTAGAACGTCAGATTGATCAAATGGAAGAGGCCTTACCACCAATGACGCATTTTGTATTGCCGGGCGGACATACAACCGTGTCATATTGTCATATTGCCCGATGTGTTTGTAGAAGAGCGGAACGATTAGCGGTACATTTGAATGACATGGAGCCTACAGAAGAGTTAGTTATTACCTATTTAAACCGACTTTCTGACTATCTTTTTGTATTGGCACGAAAGTTGTCTCAAGACTTGAATGCTGACGAAGTAAAATGGATTCCGAGGAAGTAATTTTTGGTTATCTGAAGATAATAAAGAGTTCCTTAATGACAATTTGAAATTCTAAAATCAGCATTTATATTGTACGTTCTTAAATTTTAATAAAAAAAGCAAAAAAAAACTTGACTTTTTAAGTAATAAATTTATTTTTGCATAAACTTAAATCGATAAAAAGATGTATTGGACATTAGAATTAGCATCCTACTTAAGTGATGCCCCTTGGCCAGCAACCAAAGATGAACTTATCGACTATGCTATCAGAACAGGAGCTCCATTAGAAGTAGTGGAAAACTTGCAATCTATAGAAGACGAAGGTGAAATCTATGAATCCATGGAAGAGATTTGGCCAGATTATCCTACTGACGAAGATTATCTTTGGAATGAGGACGAATATTAAAAATAAATACACACAACAGAATTAAGTCTCTTCACTGAGGCTTTTTTTTTGGTTATATTTGCAAACCATTAGAAAATAAAAATTATGAGTATCATAAATTCAATATTGAAAGCTTTTGTAGGAGATAAATCGGAGAAAGATGTAAAGGCGATTCAACCATTAATTGCAAAAGTAAAAACTTTTGAAAGCGCTTTACAAGCCTTATCTCACGATGCTTTGCGTGCTAAAACAGTCGAATTTAAAACTAAAATTCAACAAGCGCGTGCCGACAAAGACGCTAAAATTGTTGCCTTGAAAAAAGAGGCAGAACAAACGCAAGACATTGATGCTCGTGAAGATTTATATGCGGAAATAGATGCTATTGAAAAAGAAGCCTACGAGATTTCTGAAAAAGTATTGAACGAAATTCTTCCAGAAGCGTTTGCAGTTGTTAAGGAAACAGCTCGTCGATTCAAAGAAAATGCAACGATAACTGTAACTGCTACGCCAAAAGATAGAGAATTATCGGCTTCAAAATCGTATATTACAATTGCTGGTGAAACAGCCACTTGGGCCAATTCATGGGATGCTGCTGGTAAAGCAATTACATGGGATATGATTCATTATGACGTGCAGTTGATTGGTGGAGTTGTTTTGCATCAGGGTAAAATTGCAGAAATGCAAACTGGGGAAGGTAAAACTTTAGTGGCAACCTTACCTTTATATTTAAACGCTTTGACGGGTAATGGAGTGCATTTAGTAACCGTAAATGATTACTTGGCCAAACGTGATAGTACATGGAAGGCACCTCTTTTTGAATTTCATGGATTGACAGTAGATTGTATTGACAATCACCAACCCAATTCGCCAGAAAGAAGAAAAGCGTACGAAGCGGATATTACCTATGGAACCAATAACGAATTTGGATTTGATTACTTGCGTGATAATATGGCGCATGCTCCAGAAGATTTAGTGCAAAGAAAACACAATTACGCCATAGTCGATGAGGTCGATTCGGTATTAGTCGATGATGCAAGAACCCCATTGATTATTTCTGGTCCGGTACCGCAAGGTGATCGTCACGAGTTTAACGAATTAAAGCCTAAAGTTGATAACCTTGTTACTTTACAACGAAAAGTTGCCACCGATTGTTTGACAGAAGCCAAACGTTTATTCAAAGAAGGAAATACGAAAGAAGCCGGATTCAACTTATTGCGTTCCTATAGAGCATTGCCAAAAAGTAAAGCATTGATCAAATTCTTGTCGGAAGAAGGAGTAAAACAATTGCTTCAAAAAACGGAGAATCAATACATGCAAGATAACAATCGAGAAATGCCAAAAATTGATGAGGCCTTGTATTTTGTTATTGAAGAAAAAAACAATCAAGTAGAACTTACAGATAACGGAATCAAATATCTTTCTCAAGATACCGATGCTAATTTCTTTGTGTTACCTGATATTGGTACTGAGATTGCTCAAATTGAACGCGAAAATTTAGCTACTGAAGTAGAAGCGGAACGAAAAGAAGAATTATTTAAAGATTTTTCCATTAAATCAGAGCGTATTCATACGTTAACGCAATTGCTTAAAGCGTATACTTTATTTGAAAAAGATACCGAATATGTGATCATGGACAATAAAGTTATGATTGTTGATGAGCAAACCGGACGTATTATGGACGGTCGTCGTTATTCAGACGGTTTACACCAAGCGATTGAAGCCAAAGAAAATGTCAAAATTGAAGCGGCTACTCAAACATTTGCTACAATTACGTTACAGAATTATTTCCGTATGT
>DALYCS010000133.1:0-4368 GCA_031973615.1 Flavobacterium sp.
GGTGTAGATGTAGTGCGCAATTTTTTAGATGCTACATTTAATGGTGGCCCTTGGGGAATTTCAAAAACATCAAACGGCGATCTATTTGTTATCAGTGATAATAGAGTGAGACGATTAATGGCAAATCGATTTACGATAACTCCTACTTTACCACCTGGATTAGTTTTAAATACAAATGGTAGCATAACAGGTACTCCTACACAATATAGTCCAGTAACCAATTATACCATAACCGCTACTAATGATGGTGGGTCTAGTAGTGCGGTTATTGCATTAGGAGTAGAGGGACCAAATCAATGGTCTGGGGCAGTAAGTACTGCTTGGGACAACCCAGCCAATTGGCTGAAAAATGCGGTCCCAACAAGCTCAGATGATGTTGTATTAATAGGAGGAATGCCTAATCAACCAACATTAAACGTTGACTTTACCGTTGGAACTGGAAAATCATTGCGTATGATTACAGGAGCTAACAGTACAGTTTGTCAACTAACCGTTGCCCCTGGTAAAACCCTTACTATTGAAGGTACAGCTGATTTTGGAACACAACCTGTTATTTTTAAATCAGATGCTACAGGTTCAGGAATGCTAGGAAAAATTTCAGGAACACTTACAGCGACTAATCCATCTGTTTATGTAGAGCGATATATTCCCGCAAAAAGGGCTTATCGTTTTTTAAGTACGAGTGTAAATTGTAATGCCATTATTGGTTTTAATTGGCAAAATGGAACACATATTACAGGAACTGGTGGGGCAAGTAATGGTTTTGATGTTACGGAGACAAATAATCCGTCGATGTTTACGTTTGATCACACTGCTCAAAATTGGTTGGCGGTACCTAATACAAATACCTTGGCAACTAAATTAGCAGCTGGTACAGGGTATCGTTTAATGGTTAGGGGAGATCGTACAATAAGTTTAGATACAAATACACCAACACCAACAAATACGGTATTAACCTCTCACGGTGTAATTTTCCAAGGAGACTTTACACCAACTTTAAATCAAAATGCGGGCGGTTACAGTTTTATTGGAAATCCATACCAAGCCATTGTAGATATGGAAGCAGTTCTAAGTTCAGCTACAAATGTTGAAAATCAATATTATTATATTTGGGATCCAACTATCAACACTAGAGGAGCTTATGTTGCAGTAGGTGTTCAAAATGGAGTAAACAACAATCCATCATCAGTAGCTACAAAATATGTACAACCAGGTCAGGCCTTTTTTGTTAAAAACAACTCGTCAATGTCTGCAGCTCCTGCATTAACAATGACTGAAAATCACAAAGCGACAGTAGCTTCAAATCCAGCCTTATTTAGAAATACAAATAGTGAAATTTCATCTGGAGTATTGAAGTTGATATTAGAAAACAATAACAATCATGTTTTAGATGGTATTACTTTGCTGTTTAATGAAAATGCATCAAATGAAGTTGATCAAAATGATGCTAGTAGATTAACTAATTTAGATGAAGAGTTAGCTATTCAAAAATCTACAAATTTTTTAACTGTTGAGCAAAGAAATTATCCTATGGCTTCTGAAATTATTGATTTGAATGTATCAAAATATAGAGGCACATCGTATGTGTTCGAAAATGAAGCTCACAATATGGCAGGTATTCAGGCTTTCTTGAAAGATAATTACACGGAAACGTTGCACGCATTAAATGGCACGCCTTATGCTTTTTCGGTCGATCCTGCTATTCCAGCTACTACAACTGCCAACCGTTTCAAAATTGTATTCCAACCGAGTGCTTTAAGCACGGATGATTTTGCCAATGGATTGGTTGTATATCCTAATCCAGCGAAAGCAGGAGCTGGTTTCTTTGTACAAGGAATTACAGCAGCTCAAGTAACGGTATACAACGTATTGGGTCAAAACATACCGGTACAGGTAAAATCGCAAGGGAATGCCCTACAGGTAACGCCAACACAAACACTGTCGCAAGGCATCTATTTGGTTACGGTAACCACCGAAGGCAAAACCCAACAAGTAAAATGGATTGTAGAATAATAAAGAACAGCGCGATGAAAACAAGTAAAAAAATACAATTAGCCGTACTAGTAGCCTTATCTCAAGTACAATTTATAGCAGCACAAACACCAGGTTTTGACGACGATGTACAAGATGTGCCGGTAGACAACTGGGTGATTCCTATGGTTATACTTGGAGTTGCTCTGATGTACTTCTTTATAAAAAAGTTTAGACGATCTTTAGTATAGTAAAAAGCACCCATTAGGGTGCTTTTTTTATATGGTTTTTACAGGTTATTGTATGTGTAAATAATAAATTAGTTACTCGAATCTTTTGTTTTTCGGTGTTTGTTTTTTAATATTTCATTTTTGTATTCCGCTGAATATTCTACAGGGCTGAGTCCTGTATATGTCTTGAATATGCGATAAAATGTAGAATTTGCATTAAAACCACTTTCTAGGTATAGGGTGTTGATAGCTACTGTTTGGCCGTTACTAAGTTGGTCGGCTATTATTTTTTTAGCACGGTTTACACGCAAGCGATTGATGATACCTCTAAAATTAGATTCACCATGATATTTTATCGCTTCATACAGGTATTTTTTATTGGTTCCCAATATTCGGATTAGCGTTTTTTGATCTAAATCGGGATTTAAATACAGTTGGTCTTGTTCAATAGTAGCAATCAATTTATTAAATAAATATTCTGATTTCGTGTCAGAATTTTCAACATTCATTGCATTGTTGTTTGTTTCTATCGGATGTTTCGTGTCTAATAACTTCTTTGTTTGATTGAAGAGATTGTCATAGTATTTATCTTTCTTAAAAAGAATTTTTTTATAGATTTTTTGGTTGTATTTGAGTAGTATGATGCTGCTTAAAAGTACGAATAATACACCCATTATAAGCATGTAAATATTTCGTTCTTTTCGTGCAATTACCAATTCATTTTGTTGGTTTTTGATTTTTAATATTTTGTTTTCAACATCATATTTTACGATCAATTCATTTAAATTTTTTGTATTTTCCGATGAAACTATTTTTTTCTTTTTCTTGGTGAAAGATTCTAAATATTGCAAGGCTTCGTCGTTTCTTTTGATTTTTTTCAAGGCTGCATACATCAAGCTGTCAACCCGCATTTCAAGTTGTTTTATTGGGAATTTTTTTAAATAGTTTATGGATTCTCGGCCATATTCTATTGCTTTTGTCGGGTTATTTTCATTCAAGCTCCATTGCATCATGTTGGAATACCCCATGGCTAATAATTGGTGATTATTTTGTTTTTTAGCGATAAGATTTGCCTTTTCTTGATAGTATATACGTTTTACATTATTGTTTAATCGAGAATAGTTATCCAACAAGGAGCCGTATATTCGAGCGAGAAGAATTTCATCGTTAGCAATATTGGCTTTATGTAATGCTTTTTCCAAATAAAGATTGGACGCTTCAATTTTTTTTAATCGCGAAAGAGCCAATCCAACATTGTAATAGTCTACTTTTAAGTTGGCTTGAATTTTATTTTTTGTAGTTAAATCTAATACATCTGTATAAAATTGAAGGGCATTTTCAAATTTTTCTTGCTGCATTGAAATATTTCCCATTGCCATGGATGCCGCACGAGTAAAATCATAATTGCCACTTTCTTTTCCATAGCGATACATTTTGTTTGCGTAGACTAAGGCGCTGTCCAGTTCGCTGGTTCTAAGATAGGCAAATGCCATGGCGCGCCAAGTTTCTGATTTTAACAGTTTATCAGTTGAAGGTCTGCTTACTTGGATTGATTTTTTTGCTAAATCAAGTGCTTTGCCGAATTGCCCCACTCTGAGATAAGAATGACTTAATGCTGACAAATAATAAGCCGTTTGTTCGGAATTCAATTGAGGTGTTGAACCTAATCGTTCTTCAATATAATTTTTGGCTTCACTGAAATTATTGTCTAAAAAATAGGCTTCAATTTTTTGATCTTTCCAAGTTTGACCAAAAAAATGGGTTGACAACAATATGAAAAAGGTTAGGTTGTAGAGGCGCATATTATTTTTTTTTCAAAATTACATCCTTATTTTTAATTTCTAATGTGTTGTTTGGCTTTAATAATTTTATTTCATTTTTGAGAATCTAAAAGTTCGTTTTTGAGAAATTTAGTTTCAAAAATGAGAAAATGAAGTTCGGTTTTGTGTACATTTCATTTAAGTTCTAGTTGTAATCTTGCAAGTATTTTTAATAAATTAGATATGAATCAAGATTATTTTGTTAGATTTAAAAAAAGAATTGTTTTATTCACAGTAGTAATTCTTGGGTTATTACCAAATTTGAATTTTGCGCAATGGACTCAAATTGGAAACCCTGCTATGCTGGGAGAAGTAGGTGGCTCAAGTAATTGGGTACGTTCTTTCAC
>DALYCS010000134.1:0-4331 GCA_031973615.1 Flavobacterium sp.
TATTATACCAGTGGATTATGTTTCAAAAGTTATTGTAAAAACATTTCAAAGAGATGATATTACGCAATTGAATATTGTACACAATGAAAGTTTTAATTTGGTCAAAGGCTTACAACTCATTATGAAAGAAGTGGGATATAGCAATTTCAGCATTTTACCCAATGCACTCGATTTTGATTATAAAAATACTATTGAAAAATTATATTACGAAAGTATCGGAAAACATTTAAAGCCATATTTAACGTCGGCAGCAAATGAATACGACACTACCCTATTGAATTCGATACTTGAAATACCAAAATTAGATGCCGAATCGTTTACAGACATGATTCGCTATGCCAGATTACACAACTTTAAAGACATTAATGTTTAAGTTTATTCATGAAAACCATTAAAATCGCTGGAGTACCAGAACATTTCAACTTACCTTGGCATTTGTGTATTGAAGATGGCGAATTCAATGCTGTGGGTATTGATTTGCAATGGACTGATGTACCAGAAGGAACAGGTAAAATGTGCCAAATGTTGCGCACTGGAGCAACTGATATAGCAGTACTACTCACCGAAGGAATTGTTAAAGACATTACGGAAGGTAATTCAGCCAAAATAGTTCAAATTTATGTGCAAAGTCCATTGATTTGGGGGATTCATGTTGCCATGAAGTCACCTTATCAAAACCTGTCAGATGTAGAAAATAAAAAAGTGGCCATTTCCAGAATGGGTTCTGGTTCGCATTTGATGAGTTTAGTCAATGCGTCAAATCAAAAGTGGAAAACCGAGAACTTGCAATTTGAAATTGTAAATACAATAGATGGTGCGGTCGATAGTCTTACAAATGGCAAAGCCGATTATTTCATGTGGGAACGCTTTATGACCCAACCTTTAGTAGACCAAAAAATATTTAGACGCATCGCCGAATGCCCTACGCCTTGGCCCTGTTTTGTTATTGCTGTTCGAAACGAACTTCTGGAATCAGATCCAAAAATCATCCAACAAATTCTTGATATCATCAATACAACCACACAAGAATTTAAAGAGATTCCTAGTATTGATAGAACTCTTGCCATGAAATACAAGTTAGAGCTTACAGCCGTACAAGAATGGCTAACGCTAACCCGTTGGTCGCAAAAGCAAATAACTAAAGAAGCACTTGACAAAATACTGAAAGTACTTAGTGATTTAAAACTTGTGTCTAAAATTTTACCAGTAGAAGATTATCTTTCAAAATAGTCTGTATTATCCGCAAAATGATGTCTAATAAAACGTTTGATCTTCAACTTCTTAAAGAAAAATTTTCTTTACCGGATTCGTGGACCAACAGTATCATTTTTATTTTAAATATTCTAATCGCCATACCGGTATTTCTAATCGCGCATCAAAATTTTGCAACAATTAATTGGCCTGGACACCTGGATAGAATCATTCTATTTTTGTTGATCATTGTGCTCATTCAACTGGTTTTACGCTTGGTAAAAACCTTAATTGTTTTAGTTATTATCGTTTATTTTATTGCACTATTCATCGGAACTATTATTGGCAATTATGGTTTTAATCGGGTTTTTGAAGATTACCGATACATGATCTATTCCATGCAAGATAATCCCAATCCTCAAGATATCATCATTTCAAAATTATTGCCTTTTCCAAATAAGTCAAAAATCAGTAAAGCAGTAAATTTTTCAAATTCAAATGTTCGAAACTTTGCCTTGTATGCCACAACAAAACATTTTGGATTGCATCATCAAAAAGGAAAGAATCGAATCATGATACAGTGCTTTGCGGTTTTTAAAGAAATCAACAGCCGATGGAATTATGTTAACGATCCCAAAGGAAGCGAATACATTGCATTTGCATCGGAAAGCGTACAACATTTTTCGGGTGATTGCGACGATCATGCCATTCTTATGGCCGCTTGTATAAAAGCAATTGGAGGAACATCAAGAATTATACATACCGGAGGACATTTGTATCCGGAGTTATTGATTGGAAACAACACCGATTTAGAAACGGCCATCTATTTTATTAAAGAAGTGTTATTTATCAAGGAAAGCAAACACGAGCAAATTCATTACCATATTGATGAAAGAGGGCAAATTTGGCTCAACTTAGATTATACCGCAACCTATCCGGGTGGTAAATTCATGCGTGAAGAAATATTAGGGGCTTTAACCTTTTAATACTACCATTCTATTTCTGGCTTGTTATGAGATTTTAAATAGTCATTTGTTTTTTTAAAGTGTTGGTTACCAAACCACAAACCTCGATTGGCACTCAAAGGAGATGGGTGCCCTGACTCCAATACCAAATGTTTATTTCGATCGATCTTAGATCCTTTCTTTTGCGCAAAACTTCCCCAAAGCAAAAACACCAAGTGTTCACATTCTTCATTCAATTGAGCAATCACAGCATCCGTAAAAAGATTCCATTTCAAGTGTTTATGACTATTGGCTTGATCTTTTCGAACAGACAATCCTGCATTCAACATCAAAACACCTTGTGTAGCCCATCGCTCTAAATTTCCTGAAACAGGAAACATAATTTGATCATATTCGGACTGGATTTCTTGAAAAATATTTTTTAACGAAGGTGGAATGGCCACACCATCATTCACAGAAAAACATAAACCATTAGCTTCACCTGTTCCATGATAAGGATCTTGTCCAATGATTACAACTCTTGTAGCGTCAAAATCAAACTGTTCAAACGCATTAAACAGCAATTCCTTAGGAGGAAAACAAGTTGTAGTAGCATATTCATGCGTTACTTGCAGCCATAATTCTTTAAAATAGGGCTTTTGAAATTCTCCGGCTAATCGCTGGTTCCAAGATTGATTATGAATCAACATTTTATAAATTTTATCAAAAATATAAATTTCTATTGCAATATGGTTTTTTTACTTTGTAACTTTGACCATACAGAAAAAGAAAAATGATTTCTATTACCCAAAAAACGTTACAAGATTTAGAATTCAATACAATATTAGAAACGATTGCTAGTCGTTGTAATACTGATATTGGTCAAGCGAAAGCTTTGGCCATTGCTCCGATAAAGGACAGAAATGAATTGCTAACTAATTTACAACAAACGGCAGAATATCTTTCCTCTTTTTCAAACAATAATGCCATTCCCAATCATGGCTTTGAAAACATTCTTTATGAATTACAGTTTTTGGCCATTGACGATAGTTTTTTAGAAGTAACGAGTTTCAAGAAAATTTCAAACCTCACAGAAACGGCGATTACCTTAATTCTTTTTTTGAAAAAATTTGAGACCTATTATCCTCAATTATACAAAATGACAGCGGCTATTGATTGTGTAAAATTAATTATCCAACGAATAGATGATGTTGTCGATAAATTTGGAATTATCAAAGACAATGCTTCACCCGATTTAATTGATATCCGACGCAACATCAATGTTGTACGGGGAAAAATAAATCAAAGTTTTGGAATGGCGTTAAGCCAATACCATTCGTTAGGCTATTTAGACGATATTAAAGAAACTGTCGTTGAAAATAGACGTGTATTAGCCGTATTGGCTATGTATCGTAGAAAAGTCAAAGGTTCTATCTTAGGCACTTCAAAAACAGGCAGTATTGCTTATATCGAACCCGAATCGGCGCAGCGCTATTCTCGCGAATTGAATAATTTGGAATTTGAAGAGCGCGAAGAAATCATGCGTATTTTAAAGCGACTAACCAATGATATACGCCCATTTTTGGATACTCTTGCGGCTTACCAAGAACTATTGAGTGATGTTGATGTTATTGCAGCAAAAGCAAAATATGCGCTTTCTATCAACGGTACTTTACCCACTATTACCGATAATAAAAGATTGTTTTTTAGAGAAGCATATCACCCAATTCTCTATTTGAATAATAAAGAAAAAAAAGAAATTACATATCCCCAAACCATTGAACTGCATCATGAAAGCAGAATCATTGTGATTTCAGGACCAAATGCCGGTGGAAAAACAATTTCTTTGAAAACAGTAGGATTGCTTCAATTAATGCTGCAAAGCGGCATGCTAATTCCGGTACACGAACGCAGTGAAACATTTTTGTTTGACAGAATACTCACCGATATTGGAGACAATCAATCGATCGAAAACCATTTGAGCACCTACAGTTACCGATTGAAGAACATGAATTACTTTTTAAAGAAATGCAATGCTAAAACGTTGTTTCTAATTGATGAATTTGGTACCGGTTCGGATCCTGAATTGGGGGGAGCTTTAGCTGAAACTTTTCTAGAAGAATTTTACGAACGGGAGGCTTTCGGTATCATCACCACACATTATAGCAATTTGAAGATATTGGCCAATGAATTGCC
>DALYCS010000135.1:0-4320 GCA_031973615.1 Flavobacterium sp.
TAAAAAATATTATTTAAACAATAGTGATGGAAAAATTATCAATCAAAATGATATTGCTGAGGTTTACTTTTATGAAGATAACTCATTATTAATTTTTTAAATAATCAACTAATATGAATCAATTTTTAAAGCAAATTATTGTATTTGCATTACCTCTTTTTGCTCTAGCCCAAACGGATACAATTGAATCTAAAGTTTCTTTTAAAGGAATGGATTTAACATGGATAAACGGTCAAAATAGACAAAAAGATTTTCCATTAATTTTTAAAGATAAATCTGGGGAAACGATTTTAACTGGGGTTGTTTATCTTGATGGACATTTTAATTATAATTTTGCACATCCAAAAGACAATACACAAACTATTTCAGCGGTAACTTCAAGAAGTAATGAATTTAGTTTGGCCTTGGTAAGTATTGGTGTTGAATCTAATTATAAGAATACTATTGGTCGTTTATGGTTACAAACAGGGAGTATGTTAAACATTATTCAAGAAACCGATGGTTCTGTAAATAGAGGTAGAAATACCAGTAATGGAAACTTAAAATTCATAAGAGAGGCTGCTGCTGGTTATCACTTTGATGTAAATTATGGGTTAAATGTTGAAATGGGAATCTTTATGAGTTATATTGGTTTAGAAAGCTATTTAACACAAGAAAACTGGAGCTATCAAAGGAGTATGGTGTGCGATTTTACACCATTTTACTTTCAAGGAGCAAGAGTGCAATATTTTCCAACTAAGAACTTCAAAACTGAACTATGGTTGTTAAATGGCTGGCAATCGTATAACAGTTGGAGTAAAGGTCCAGGAGTTGGAAACTCAAATTATTTCCGCCCAAATGAAAATGTACAGTTAGTAGCTAATTTTTATTATGGAAAGGATAGCAAAAGTGGTACTACTGAACTTTCAGATGTTAAAAGATTTCACCACGATAATAGTATCGTATATCGATATTTTAATAGCTCAAATTCTACAAAAAGAGGATTGTCTCAAGCAGCTTTTAGTATGAATAATCACTATGGTTTTCAACAAGGTGATGGTGTAAAAGCTACTGATAATTTTATGACAGGAACTTCTTTCGTTAATAGGTTGTGGTTCAATAATAATAAAATTGGACTAACAACACGATTCGATTATGTAACTAATCCTGGGGGGTATTTATCTTTTACACCAGCACAATCAGGAAGTATTCCAAATGATTATGAAATAGCTATTTCGAATGGAAAGGATTTAAAAATGAAACAATTGAGTGCTACTTTTGATTTTATGCCGAGTGATTTTGTTACTTTTCGATTAGAATATACCTACAGAAATGCAAATATTCCATATTTTGTTGGAAGTGGTGGAACAACATCTCAAACTGGATTTTCAAATGATACTTTAGATCCAACTTGGAAAGCTGATCTAAAAAAAACTGAGAATAGAATAATTATTGCTGTTAATTTTAGATTGTAAATTGATCATAAGCGATTTTTATAATTTGTTTAGCGTATGAATTCGTAATATTAAGTTAAATTTGGAAAAATGTAACTATTATGAATAAATCTATTTTACTATTTTTAGCTTTTACTGTTTTATGGAGTTGTCAAAATCAAGCTCAGCAAACAACTGTTAATCCCACTGTAATTCCTATGATAAAAGAAACCATTTACCAATTTAATGTACAAGACTTATCTGGAAATGCATTCGATTTTGCAGCCCTAAAAGGAAAGAAAATCATGATTGTAAATACGGCTTCCGAATGTGGATTAACACCACAATATGAGCAGTTACAAGCAGTTTATGAAAAATATAAAGATCAAAATTTTGTGATTGTAGGGTTTCCGGCCAATAATTTTGGATCGCAAGAACCGGGAAGTAATGCGCAAATAGCTTCGTTTTGTCAAAAAAATTATGGTGTAACCTTTCCTATGATGGCTAAAATTTCTGTAGAAGGAAATGATCAACATCCCGTATATCAATTTTTAACCCAAAAGGCTAAAAACGGAATGGAAGATAGCGAGGTGCAATGGAATTTTCAAAAATATTTGATCAATGAAAATGGTGAACTAGCTAAAGTGATTTCGCCACGTGTGTTGCCTACGGATTCAGAAATCATCAATTGGATTGAAGGGAAATAAAAAAGTAATTAGTGTTCAGTTTATAGAATGCTGTACACGTTTTATTTAAGCATTTTTTGCATGAAAACCGAATGCAACCATCGATCAAATTTGTAACCTGATTCTTTGATGAAACCGACTTCTTCAAAACCAAATTTTTTGTGGAAATCAATACTGTTTGTGTTTTCAGAGTCAATGACACCAATGAGTGTATGTAGTTTTTGTTGTGAAGCTCGTTCGATTAATTCAGTCAATAGTGCTTTTCCAATACCTTTACCAATGTGGTCTTTGTGTGCATAAACCGAATGTTCAGCGGTAAACTTATAGGCTTCTCGGAAACGAAATTCACTGTAATATCCAAATCCAACAATTCTTGCATTTTGTTCTGCAACCAATACCGGAAAACCTTTCTGAAGTTTTTCTTCAAAAATTGCTTCTTGCGTAGTTAAGCTACGCACGTTATAATCGTATAAGGCTGTAGAATTTAAAATAGCATCATTGATGATTTCTAAAATAGCACTACAATCTTCTTTTTGATAGTCTCTAATTATTATCTGCATTTCGTAAAGAAATTATGGGGTAAAAGTACTAAAAACCTTTTCAACTTCGTAACTTTGTAGTTCAGTTATTTATTAAAAATGAGGTACCCAAAAATTCCTTTGGCGCAAAGCATACTTGAAATTTGCCAACACAAAGGAGTGAAACATATCGTAATTTCTCCGGGTTCTAGAAATGCACCTTTGACTATAGGGTTTACAAATAATCCCTATTTTATATGTTATAGTATAGCCGATGAACGATCAGCTGCTTTTTTTGCATTGGGAATTGCCCAACAGTTGCAAGAGCCTGTTGTAGTGGTTTGCACTTCTGGTTCGGCTGTGTTGAATTATTATCCAGCATTTGCAGAAGCCTTTTACAGTCAAATTCCGCTAGTTGTACTTTCGGCAGATCGACCTCAACACAAAATAGATATTGGCGACGGACAAACCATTCGACAAGATAATGTATTTGCAAACCACAGCTTGTTTAACGCCAATTTGAACGAATTACCTTCAGAAGATAATGATGCAATGATTCAACAAGCCTTTTTTGTAGCGGTTCAGCAAAAAGGTCCGGTGCATATCAATGTGCCTTTTGAAGAGCCTCTATATGAAACCGTAACAGCGCCAACCTATACTGCTAAATGGTTTGATTTACCAATTGTTAGTTCACAATTTGCTTTGGAAGATTCCTTTGTGGAATGTTGGAAAATAGCACCGAAAAAATTGGTTTTGGTGGGTGAATTGTCCCCTAATGTTTTGCAACATGAGTTGATTGAAGCCTTAGCCAATGACCCTAGTGTAGTGGTGTTGACCGAAAAAACATCCAATTTGCATCATTCTTCATTTATTGATCAAATTGACACACTAATTACTCCTTTAAAGGAGGATGAATTCAACGCTTTTCAGCCAGATATATTACTCACATTTGGCGGGATGGTAGTTTCCAAACGCATCAAATCCTTTTTGCGAAATTACAAGCCTACACACCATTGGCATGTGGATAGACTTAGAGCATATGATACTTATGGGGCACTCACCAAACATTTCAATACGGATAGTGCAACTTTTTTGCGTGCCGTTTTGCCTCACAAAAATAATGTAAGTAATTATAAGGCTTCTATTGCTGGACTTTGGCAAAATCGATTGGTACAACATCATAATTACACACAATCGGTTCCTTTTTCTGATTTCAAAGTGTTTGATTTTATTTGTCGAATGCTCCCAAAAAAATGTCAATTGCAGGTTAGTAATAGTTCAGCTATTCGGTATATTCAACTGTTTCCAATGGATCCATCCATATCGGTATTTTGCAATAGAGGAACCAGTGGTATTGACGGAAGTACGTCTACGGCAATTGGAGCTTCTGTTGTAAATGGAGTGCCTACCTTTTTAGTTACAGGTGATATTGGATTTTTATACGATAGCAATGCACTCTGGAACAATTATTTGCCCGCTAACTTTAAAATTATCCTTTTAAATAATGGAGGAGGAGGTATCTTTAGAATTTTGCCCGGTCATGAAGAGACGGCAACATTCAATACTTTTTTTGAAACTTCGCACCAATTGAATGCTTCCCATCTAGCAAAAATGTATGGATTGGCTTATTTTGAAGCACATGATGAAATTTCGCTGACGCAACAATATGCTGTTTTTTTGTCTCAAAACGAAAAGCCAAGTATT
>DALYCS010000136.1:0-4284 GCA_031973615.1 Flavobacterium sp.
TGTAAAAATAAAGTTCTTTACATTTGTATTTCAATAAATATATATGGATTTTTTAGCTTTAGCCACAAAATATTTGGTTCCTGATTTACAAGGTAAGTATATTCATTTAGATATCATTACTCCCTTGTTAGATTCCTTTGCTGATCAATTTGAAGTCAAGGAGATTGGAAAATCTGTTTTACAAAAAAATATTTATCAAGTTAAAATTGGAAGCGGTAAGACTAAAATTTTGATTTGGTCGCAAATGCATGGCAATGAACCTACAACTACTAAAGGACTCTTTGACTTCTTTAATTTTTTGACTTCAGAAACTGAATTGGCAAAGCAAATAAAAGAAAACTATACTTTATTGTGTATTCCAATGTTGAATCCTGATGGTGCCTTTTTGTATACCCGTGAAAATGCAAACGAAATTGATTTAAATAGGGATGCGGTTGCAGAAACCCAACCCGAAATGCAATTGTTGAAAAGCACATACGATCAGTTTAAACCTGATTATTGTTACAATCTCCACGATCAGCGCACTATTTTTGGAACGGAAGGATTCAATCGTCCGGCGACTATTTCTTTTTTAGCACCTGCTTTTGATGCTTCTTGTCAATATAACCTTACCCGATTGAAAGCGGTAAAAGTTATTGTTGATATGGTTGATGTATTGAATTCTTATTTACCCAATCAAATTGGACGGTTTGACGACACCTACAATGTTAATTGTACGGGTGATTACTTTACAACCCAGCAAACGCCTACAATTTTATTTGAAGCCGGACATTATCCAAATGATTACTATAGAGAAAAAAGTAGAAAGTTTGTTTTTATCGCATTAGTTGCTTCGTTTTTGAAGCAAAACGAAAACGTTGTAGTTGATAACAATTTGACTAAATATTTGAGAATTCCTCAAAATAACAAATGTTTTTTCGATATTATCTATAGAAATATCAAAATTATTGATAATAATGTTGAAAAAATAATTAACTTTGCTGCTCAATATCGTGAAGAAGTAATTGCAGGTAAAGTTGAATTTCGAGCTTTTATTTCTAAAATCTCTGATTTAGAGAATTATTTAGGGCATGTTGAATATGATTGTGAATTAATGTTTTTTTCATCCAATGGGAAACCTTTCCCGATAATAGGAGAAGAAGCTACATTTGAACTCAATAATTCTATAAAATTCAACAACGGATTAAAAAAAATTCAATAAATTTGTTTCGATATTGATAATAAGTCAATAATTTAACATTTATTACAAACGCTATGAGCAAGTTTCGTTTAGATGAAGTAGATCATCAAATTTTAGACATGTTAATTGATAACACAAGAGTTCCTTTTACAGATATTGCTAAGAAATTATTGATTTCTGCTGGAACAGTGCATGTTAGAGTTAAGAAGATGGAAGATGCAGGTATTATTCAAGGATCTTCACTTACGTTAGACTATGAGAAATTGGGTTATTCGTTTATTGCATATGTTGGGGTGTTTTTACACAATACGTCTCAAACCAAATTTGTTTTAGAACGAATCAATCAAATTCCATATGTAACAGTGGCACATGTAACAACAGGTAAATTTAATATTTTTTGCAAGATTAGAGCTAAAGATACAAAACACGCAAAAGAAGTAATTTTTATGATTGATGACATTGAGGGTGTTTACAGAACTGAAACCATGATTTCTTTAGAAGAAAGTATCAACGACAAAAAACGATTGATGCATACTATTTTTAAAGAATTGTAATATTCAAAGCCTCTAATAGAGGCTTTTTTTAATTTATATAGTAATGATAAATTTGCAAACCAACGAATTTGTTCCGTATCAATTGAATTATATTAAATTAGTTTCGGAACAAAATATAGTAAAGGGGTTAAATAATCAAAAAGAGGAAATGAATCATTTCTTTTCGGCTATCCCTGTGTTTAAGCAAGAATTTCGATACGAAGAGAGTAAGTGGACAATAAAAGACTTGCTCTTACATTTGATAGATGCCGAACGGGTATTTGCTTATAGAGCTTTACGAATTGCAAGAAACGATGCAACAGCTTTACCAGGATTTGATGAGAATGATTATGTTTTGGCGGCACATGCAAACAAAAGAACGTATGAGAGTTTGTTAGACGAATATAGCATTGTAAGAGATGCAACAATAAGTTTATTTTCTTCGTTTTCTGAGTCAGATTTATTAAAGCTTGGAACGGCTTCAAATGCTAGTGTATCTGTTAGAGGAATAGGATATTGTATTTTAGGACATGAATTACACCACAAAAAAATAATAATAGAGCGGTATTTGTAAATAAAAAAGGGAATTCATACGAATTCCCTTTTTTATTATTAATCTTCATCTTCTGTATCTTCTATGTCTTCAGATTCAATTGAAATTTCCTCATCATCGTTTTCATCTTCATCTTCTATGTCTAATTCTTTGAGTCCAACAATTTTATCTACAACGACTTCTTCAGTTATAATATCATCTTCATCATAGTTTTCAATACGATCATACAATTTTGTACTGACTTTTACTAAAAAAATTGTGTCCGCTGTGCGTACTTCAACAGCTTCAACGGTTTCATTTTTGGCATTCTTAAATCGAATGATGTCTGAATCATCATAGCCATCAGGAAATTTCTCAACTAGTAGGGTTAAGATTTCATTTGTTAATTTTGCGTAATCAACAATAACTCTTTTCATCGGGTAGTTTTTAATCTTGTAATTTCGTCAAATGTAATATCCTTAAATTATATTTTCAAGGAATTTGAAATATTTTTTTTATTTTTTTTTACCAACCCAAAATATAAGCAAACATCAAGGGTGCAACTATCGTAGCATCAGACTCTACGATGTATTTTGGGGTGTGAATGTCTAATTTACCCCATGTAATTTTCTCATTTGGAACAGCTCCAGAATAAGATCCATAACTTGTAGTTGAATCAGAAATTTGACAAAAATAACTCCAGAAAGGTACATCGTGCATTTCCATATCTTGATATAACATAGGTACTACGCAAATAGGAAAGTCACCTGCAATTCCACCACCAATTTGGAAAAATCCAATACCTTTACCTGCGCAGTTTTTTGGATACCAATCGGCTAACCACATCATATATTCAATCCCACTTTTCATGGTTGTTGGTTTGAATTCACCTTTGATGCAATACGAAGAAAATATATTTCCCATTGTACTGTCTTCCCATCCAGGAACTACAATTGGTAAATTCTTTTCAGCAGCAGCTACCATCCAAGAATCAGCTGGATCAATTTCGTAATATTGTTTTAACACGCCCGAATTAATCATTTGGTACATGAATTCGTGCGGAAAATAACGTTCTCCTTTTGAATCAGCATTGTTCCAAATGTCAAATAGATGCGATTGCAATCTTCTAAAAGCTTCTTCTTCTGGTATACAGGTGTCGGTTACTCGATTGTAATGATTTTCAAGTAAGTCCCATTCTTCTTGAGGACTCAAGTCTCTATAATTTGGAACTCTTTTGTAAGAATTATGCGCTACCAAATTCATGATATCTTCTTCTAAATTGGCGCCAGTACATGAAATTATGTGCACTTTGTCTTGACGGATCATTTCAGCGAGTGATTTTCCTAACTCGGCAGTACTCATCGCACCAGCTAGAGTGATCATCATTTTTCCGTTATCTAATAAGTGTGCTTCATATCCTTTTGCTGCGTCAACTAATGCAGCTGAGTTAAAATGTAGGTAATGTTTTTCAATAAACTGACTAACTGGTCCTTTGCTCATTATTTCGTTTTTTTTTATTTTTCTTTATTTTTATTGTACCCTAATATTTCTAATACTTCTTCGGCTTTTTGCTGTTCCGAAAAAACTTCTGTTGCAATAATACCATTTTTATCTTTATCGATTAAGATGTGTTTGGGTTGGGGCAAGATGCAGTGGTGCAATCCTCCAAATCCCCCAATCGTTTCTTGGTAGGCTCCGGTATTAAAGAAACCTATGTATAATGGTTTCTCTTTGTTATATTTTGGTAAATATACCGCATTCATGTGTTGTTCAGAATTGTAATAATCGTCACCATCGCAGGTTAATCCACCGAGTAGTACTCTTTCATAGGTGTCGTTCCAACGATTAACGGCCATCATTACAAAGCGTTTGTTGATAGCCCATGTGTCGGGTAGCGTTGTGATAAATGAAGAATCAATCATGTTCCAATTCTCTCTATCGTTTTGTTTCTTTTGATACAATACTTGGTACAAAGCGCCGCCAGATTCTCCCACTGTAAACGAACCAAATTCGGTGAAAATATGAGGAACGGCAACTTC
>DALYCS010000137.1:0-2654 GCA_031973615.1 Flavobacterium sp.
TGGGCTTAGAGATGGAATCCAATCCGTTTGAAGAAAATCCAGCAGCAGGAAAAGATATTGAAATCGTGTATGAAGATGACATATTGTTGGTCATCAACAAACCGGCCGAATTTTTATCTGTACCAGGAAAAAAAATTAGCGATTCGGTTTACCAACGAATGAAAGAAAAATATCCTGAAGCTACAGGACCATTGGTTGTTCATCGATTAGACATGTCGACTTCGGGGTTGATGTTGATTGCAAAGGATGAAGCTACTTATGTTAAGTTACAAAGTCAGTTCATAAAAAGAACCATAAAAAAACGTTATGTGGCTTTATTAGAAGGTATTTTACTCCAAAATGAAGGTAATATTGATCTACCGTTACGCGTTGATTTAGAAGATCGTCCCCGACAATTGGTTTGTTATGATCATGGTAAATCGGCGCAAACCAAATGGGAAAAAATAACAACTCGAAACAATCAAACATTAGTTTACTTCTACCCTATTACGGGACGAACCCACCAATTACGAGTACATGCCTCACATGAATTGGGATTAAAAACACCCATTGTTGGAGATGATTTATACGGATCTAAATCCGACCGATTGTATTTGCATGCCGAACAAATCACTTTTGTGCACCCCACTTCAAAAAAAGAAATGAACATTCAAAAAGAGGCAGATTTTAAAATAATTTAAAACGTTTATAAAAAAAGCCTGAAAATTTCTTTTCAGGCTTTTACATTATTTATTCAATACGTGATAAGCGATGAGTCCGTCTATTGGACGACGCAAAACATTACCCACAGTAATGCCTTTCTTCGCTAATACTTCAGTTAGTTCATCTTTTAAATAAAAAGCGATTGAACCAACAAAATGCACAGGTACATCTTTACAATTATCAAATTGTTCTACATAATTTTCAACAAAATCTTCCATTTCCATTTGGATGTATTTTTTGCAAAAATCAGTGTCTTTATGCTTGATTAAAAACTTAGCAAATGTTGCTAAATATGCATTCGGATTGGGTTCTTTATATAAATTATGTTTGATATAATCGGGATCTACATTGTATTCTTCCTCAAATTCTTGGGCCAATTCTTTAGGCATTTTATTAAAATAGTACCCTCTTAACAAATGGCGGCCAAATCGGTTACCCGAACAATCATCCATAGCTATATAACCCAAAGATTGTACTTTTTGATGCAAAATTTTCCCGTCAAAATAACTACAATTAGATCCTGTGCCTAGAATACACACAATCGCTTCTGCATCTTTAGGTGTAGTAGCATATACGGCTGCATACGTATCCTCATGAACGACAACGGTAGCATTTTTAAAATAGTTTTGAAAAACTTCAGTTAAAAAATTTTTCATCCGATCGGTCCCACAACCTGCTCCATAAAAGAACAAATGTGATGCCTTATTTTTGTTATGAGAAATATCAAATTTATCATCTAATCGATGAATAATTTCTTCTTTATCTAATACTTCCGGATTTAATCCTAATGATTGTGTAGTGAACAAAACTTTACCGTTATCATCTATAGCAATCCAATCGGCTTTTGTAGATCCACTGTCAACTAATAATTTCATAATTTAGAGTATAGTATATACTGAAAAAGAACAAAAATAAAAGGCGTAAACGACTTCTTTTTGTTCTTATCATTTGAGTTATTATTTTAATCCTGCTACGTGAACAGATAAATCAATTAACTTACTAGAATATCCATACTCGTTATCGTACCATGATACGATTTTAAAAAACGTACTGTTCAATCCAATTCCTGCCTTTGCATCTACAATAGACGTGCGTGAATCTGAAACAAAATCTTGAGAAACGACTAAATCTTCTGTATATCCTAAAATTCCTTTCATTTCATTTTCTGAAGCCGATTGCAATACTTTCATAATGGCATCATAAGAAGTTTCTTTAGCAAGTTTTACTGTTAAATCTACTACAGAAACATCAACTGTAGGAACACGCATTGACATACCCGTTAACTTACCATTCAATTCTGGAATAACTTGACCCACTGCTTTAGCAGCTCCCGTTGATGAAGGAATGATATTGCATGAAGCAGCACGTCCACCTCGCCAATCTTTACGTGAAGGTCCGTCACATGTCATTTGAGTTGAAGTTGTTGCATGAACTGTTGTCATTAACCCTTCTACAATTCCAAAATTATCGTGAATAACTTTAGCTAATGGTGCTAAACAGTTTGTTGTACAAGACGCATTAGAAACTATTTTATCAGCTGCTGTAGCTTTCGTGTGATTTACACCCATAACGAACATCGGTGCATCTGCTGAAGGAGCCGAAATTACTACTTTTTTAGCACCACCTTCAAGGTGCGCACTAGCTGTTTCAACTGTAGTAAAGAAACCTGTACACTCAGCAACTACATCAACGCCAACTTGATCCCATTGGATTAATTTTGGATCTCTTTCTGCAGTAACTCTAATAAAGGTATCATTTACATATAATTTTCCTTCTTTTACTTCTACTTTACCATTAAAGCGTCCGTGAACAGAATCATATTTTAATAAATAGGCTAAATGATCTACATCTAACAAATCATTAATAGCTACTACTTCTACATTATCTCTGTTGAATGTTTCTCTAAAAACAATTCTTCCGATTCTTCCAAAACCGTTAATTCCTAATTTTAC
>DALYCS010000137.1:2664-4271 GCA_031973615.1 Flavobacterium sp.
AATAATTAATACTTTGATTTAAATTTATATAACTGTACCCAAAAGGGTTTATTTTATGTAGTCATGATATCAGACACTCGAAGTAACTCTTTGTCTATTTCTGAACTTCCTTTAATGGCTTGATCCAATGGAGTAAGCGCTACTTTGTCGTTTAACATTCCAACCATATAGTTGGATTTGCCTTCAATGATCGATTCAACGGCTTTCACACCAAATCGACTTGCTAAAACTCGATCATAACAAGACGGCGATCCACCACGTTGCATATGGCCTAATACAGAAACACGAATGTCATATTCCGGAAAATTTTCTTCGATATAATCTTTCAACTCGAATACATTTTTTCCTATTTTATCTCCCTCAGCTATCACTACGATACTGGACGATTTCCCTGAAGCTTTACTTCGGCGTAAGGATTCAATTAAACGCTCTAAACCTAAGTCTTCTTCTGGAATTAATATTTCTTCAGCTCCAGCTCCAATTCCGGCATTTAATGCAATATGACCCGCATCTCTACCCATTACTTCTACTAAGAAAAGTCGGTTGTGCGAAATTGCTGTATCACGAATTTTATCAATACAATCAACTACCGTATTAAGTGCAGTGTCATAACCCAAAGTATGGCTTGTGCCATATATATCATTATCAATAGTACCTGGAATTCCCATCACAGGAAATCCATACTCACTATTGAAAACTTCGGCACCTGTAAAAGTACCATCACCTCCAATTACTACCAAAGCATCTATACCAGCAGCTACTAGTTTAGCATGTGCTTTTTGACGACCTTCAACGGTCATGAATTCTTTAGATCGCGCCGATTTTAAAATAGTTCCACCTTTGTTGATAATATTATTTACCGAACGCGGACCCATTTCTTTGAAATCACCTTCAATCATGCCCTGGTACCCTCTATAGATCCCAACACATTCGATATTGTGATAGGCACAAGTTCTAACAACGGAACGAATAGCAGCATTCATACCTGGAGCATCTCCCCCAGAAGTTAAAACACCTATTTTTCTAATCTTTGTAGTCATTGCTTTTATTTGTTTATGTAAAATTAATAAAGGAATTTTTAATTCAAGAGCAATTTTGCTAACTATTTAATTATAGTTGCAAATTCAAACGTTTTCGTTAATAACTTTTTATTTTTTATGCTAAAAATTGAAGAATTATTCGATTTCTGGAACTTTATTGGTAATCTCTTTAGTTCCTTCCGATTTTTTTTCTTTTCGATTATTGATATAATCTAAAAACTCTGCTGGAATATCTTCCTTGATGGTAACTTCAGCAAGAATATTCTTGTGTGAAGATACCGTTTTAAGTGTCTTGCCTTTTTTGAACATGATGCCTTGATTGATGGCACCGAAGTTCTTTAAGACTGAAATTGTTTCAGTTGATAATTTCATAATATAACTCCAAAAAATTTATGTATCTAAAGAATACATTGTATCATGTTCATATAGAAACATGAGGCAACACATAGCGTGTGCTAAGTGATGTTTGCCAGATTCGGGGTCAATAACTTCACCCTTCTTCCATGCCCAAAGGTGCCGTTGAAGTGCATCATAGTACCTGCGTTTTGAATCAGGTACTCTTTTCCA
>DALYCS010000138.1:0-3129 GCA_031973615.1 Flavobacterium sp.
TCTCAAACTCAAATAATTTGGGGTGTAATATCTGCTGTTCCAAAAAATATAAATATAGAAATTAATGAAAATGATTTACCATTCGTTGAGGGAAATTATTTGGTCTGGGAAAATGGAAATCTTCAAGTAAATAATTCAGAAATAGAAATAATTGCTTTTGATAGTTCCTATACTATCGTTAAATTTATAAGCCAAACTTTGTCTGAAAAATTTGAAAAATACTTTGACGAAGCAATAGAATTGGAAAAATTTAAATAAACACAGCATATAACAGGCGTTTGGCAAGATTGCGAATTTTGTAGTAAATCCACTTTTACATTTCGCAAGAAATATTATCTTAGTGGAAAATAATCGGTTCCGAAGCTCGCAACCTCGCCAAGCGCCGGAACGTTGTGCGTCAGCATAAAAAACCGCAGAAAAAAGAACAAAAAATGAAACATCAAATACTATTACAATTATTTCTAATATTTCTTTCCTCTAAATCATTTTCTCAAAATTTAGAATATAGAAGCGTTGATTATTATTTTGATATCGTTGAAAAATTGGAACTTGAACAACTGAAAAAAGAAGGAATAATAAATGATAGTCTAAAAGTCGTTGAAAAATATAAAGAAGTTGGAAAAGAGACTTTAAACAAAGAAGGTTTTGAAAAATACTCAGATATAAAAGTGAAAATATTACAATCTATTTTTAAAGATTATTTATTCCAACAATATATTGAATATAAAGATGATGTTTATGTATTATATTTTTCAATGGCAGGATTTGACGATACTGAATGGCAAATATTAAAGTGGAAAAAACAAGATTGGGATAAAAGCGATAAAATAGATTTAAAATTAGTCGAAGATTGCAAATTTAAATTTGAAGATAATGAAAAATCGAAGGAATGTAACTTTACTCCTATTGCATTCAACTATGATGAAGGTCCAAAAAACCTGAACGATGTAAAAATTTTTATAAAAAATGACTTTTTAGTAATGGAAAGAGGAAATTTATATCACACATTGTATGATTTAAAAAACCAAAAAATAATTCTAAACGAAGAAAGTCCTTGGACAAAATGTAATGCAAAAGACAAAGAAGAAATGAATAAATGGATAAAAGAAAATTTACACGACAAAATTGAAAAAATAATTAATAAATAAAATGCCGAACGCACAACAAGCGTTTGGCAAGATTACTTCGTCCGTTCGCTTCGCTCGGGTGCGAATTTTGTAGTAGATACTCGTTTATTTCTCGCAAGAATTTTTATCTTGATAGACCCGAGGCTAAAAGCCGAACGGATGAAATAAAATAATCGGTTCCGTAGCTCGCAACCTCGCCAAGCGCCGGAACGTTAGCAGTAATAGCTCCAAAGTTTGCGCAGAAAGTAAAATGTAAATAGAGAAAAAGAATTTCTATTGTAATCAAAATAAAAACTCCAATAGCGCGGATTTATCATCCGTGCCCACAAACAAAAGTAAAGGGGTTTTGTAAAAAAGGATATTTTATCGATGTAGGAACAAACAAAGCAGGAACAAAACATCATTTTATAACACAAAAAAAAAGCCGAACTTCAATAGCAGTTCGGCTTTTTTATGTATGATTTGTTATCGCTTATTTAGCGGCTAATTTGGCGCTCAATTCAGAAGAAATCGCCGATTTTTCCATTTTGATTTTTCCGGCCATGGTTTCCACAACTACGGTATCATCGTTTAATTCAGCAATTTTCCCATGGATTCCCGATTTCGTAATGATACGATCTCCTACTTTCAATCCGTTTTCAAACGCTTTTTCTTTTTTAGCTTTCTGTTGTTGTGGTCTGATCATTAAAAAATAAAAAACCGCAATCATCAGTACCAATTGCATTATTAAAGTTGCATTCATATGTTTAGTATTTAGTGGTTGCGGAAATGCCCGCTTTTGGTGTTACGTTGGCTTTAATTTCAAAAGTTTCGTGGCCGTTCTCGGTATTGGTCGTAAGCGTCACGGTCTTTTTTTGTGCTCCCGGTTTGCCTTGTGAATTGAAAGACACTTTTATAGGTGCAGAAGCTCCCGGTTTAATGGGATCTTTTGGTGGTTTGGGTACCGTACAACCACAACTTCCTTTGGCATCACTGATTACAAGATCGGCTTCGCCGTCATTAGTTACGATAAATTCGGTTTCTACAACATCCCCTTCGTTAATGGTACCAAAATCGTGTTCCACTTTATCCAATTTTACTTTTGGAAATTTACCTTCTAGTGCCTTAGCCGCAGCTACTGCTTCCATATCATCGGAAGTAATTTTATCGGCGGCACTTTCTTGTTTGCATGAAGCAGTTATCAACACTGCTGAAAGGGCTACAAAACCCATGGCTTTTTTAATCATAATAATTTAATTTTATAATAAACCTCTACCCGATTTTGTGAGTCTTTTATCTTTTTCAAACTCCTTAACCAAGTTGTCTAAAATTCCGTTGATAAAAATACTACTTTTTGGCGTAGAATACTCTTTTGCAATTTCTAAATATTCGTTAATGGTCACTTTGGTAGGAATCGAAGGAAATTTCAACAATTCACAAATGGCCATTTTTAAAATGATGGTGTCAATTTCGGCAATACGTTCCACATCCCAATTGGGTGTTTTATCGATGTATTCTTTCGATAATTCTACTTCATTCAAGACCGTTTTTCGGAACAAATTCTTCACAAATTCTTTATCATCCTCGTCTTTGTATACTTTTGGAATGAGTATCGGATCGGTTTCCGATTTCAATTGTTTGATTTGCTTTAAGATAAGGGTATTGATTCCGGGTAAATCATCCAACCAAGTGAGTTTGTGATCCTCTAAATAATCGTATAATTTATCACTGGGCGCGATAACTTCTGCGTATAAATCGGCAATAAAATTACGATCTTCCTCAAAACCCGACTTTTTATTCATGTAGTTTTGGTACAATGCACTGGCTTTAATCGACTCAATCAAATACAAGATGATGTCGTCGTTTTGTTGCCAATTCTTGATTTTGCGTTCTTCTAACGCCGTTTGCAAGGCATCCGAATTGGCTAGAGCCATCAAGACTTTATTGTGAACAAATTGTAAGCTGGGATTGCGTTCTTCTTTAGTTGCCAAATGTTTTTTAGAAGCGAGATCAATGTACAATT
>DALYCS010000138.1:3139-4242 GCA_031973615.1 Flavobacterium sp.
CCACCAAAGCCGAAAGTAATAATAGGTACAAATCTTGCGTATTTTCAATACTTTGGAATAAAAACTTTTCTTCTTTATCCAATTGATCCGATTGGTGTTGGTGCATGGCATAAATACTTTGCATGACTTTGATTCGGATATGTCTTCTATTTAACATACTAATTAAGAACTTTATAAAATTAAGAGAGCGAAAGTAGTTTCCCTTTCGCTCTGCAAAAATACAATATTATTTAAAAACTTTTACTTGCGTAATTCATTTTTTCGATCGTCAATTCGTTTTTGTGCAATAGACATGGCTGCTTGATGCGTGGTAATGTTATTGCTTTCGGCAAATTTGAATATTTCAAGCGAAGTGTTGTAAATATTTTCTGTTTTTTCCATTACTTGTGCTCGGGTTAAATTGGCCAATTCCGAATACACATTAATTACACCACCGGCATTGATTAAAAAATCAGGCGCATACAAAATGCCTTTATCTTTCAACAGCGTTCCATGAATTACTTCATTTGCCAACTGATTATTAGCTGCACCTGCAATTACTTTAGCTTTAATTTTATGAATGGTGTCATCATTGATGGTAGCACCTAAAGCACATGGGGCATAAATATCAACCTCAGCACTGTATAAATCGGCACCCGTGAAAATTTTTGCACCATATTTTGAACCCACTTGGTTCAAACGATCTTCGTTAATATCGGCAATAGTTACCATCGCACCACTTTCTGTTAAATGCTGCACCAATACCTCACCTACGTGTCCAATACCTTGAACCAATACTTTTTTACCTTCTAAATTATCAGAACCGAAACGGTATTTTGCAGCTGCTTTTAAGCCCATAAAAACACCATAAGCCGTAATAGGCGATGGATTTCCAGATCCCCCTTTTTCTTCCGAAATTCCGGTTACATAAGGCGTTACTTCACGAACAGTATCCATGTCTTTGGTTTCCATTCCCACATCTTCTGCCGTAATGTATTTTCCAGACAATGAATGCACGTATTCGCCAAATTTTCGCATCAATTCAGGAGTCTTTTGTGATTTAGCATCACCAATGATGACTGCTTTTCCCCCACCTAAATTTAAACCTGAAATTGATGATTTAA
>DALYCS010000139.1:0-1399 GCA_031973615.1 Flavobacterium sp.
AACTCATTCAAAAAACCATGCACTATTTAAATTTGAAGGAAATATCACGTTTTAATACCCAAGAAAATATACATGCATCAATCGAGGGTTTACTCTTATCAAGCGATTCACTTCAGCATTTTTCGATCGATAAAATATTACCATTTTGCAGTAACAACAGTTGTTTTTTTATTGAACATATTCATACAACAAAAGAAAATGAAGCATTATGGAAGCAACTTTGTCAGCACCAAGCAATAACATGCAGTATAGAAACGTATAATCTAGGCTTGTTATTTATTCGAAAAGAACAACAAAAGGAACATTTCATTATCAACCCAAATAAGTCATTTAGCTCGCTGCTGTTTGAAAGAATTCGTTTTTAGTTGTAACAAAACTCACCTTTTTTCTACTTATTAAAGTATCGAAATTAAAACCTTCTTAATATACAATTTGTTAATTTTCATTCTATAGTCAAATGGCAGAATCATTAATCAGTATTACCAATATCAAAAGAGATTTCCCTTTAGGAAACGAAATCGTATATGTATTAAAAGGCATTGATTTAGACATAAAAAAAGGAGAATATGTTGCTTTGATGGGACCCTCAGGCTCTGGAAAATCAACATTAATGAATATTTTAGGTTGTTTGGATACGCCCACTTCTGGAACTTACATTTTAAACGGAAAACATGTGAGTGAAATGCAAGACGATGAATTAGCAGGGATTCGAAATAAAGAAATTGGATTCGTTTTTCAAACGTTCAACTTAATGCCTCGAACGACTGCACTAGATAATGTAGCGTTACCGATGGTATATGCTGGATATTCAAAATCGGAACGCATTGAAAGAGCGACTGAAGTATTGAAACAAGTAGGATTAGATGATCGAATGGATCACAAACCCAACCAACTTTCTGGAGGGCAACGCCAACGTGTAGCAGTAGCAAGAGCTTTGGTTAACAAACCTTCCATAATTCTGGCCGATGAGCCAACTGGAAACTTAGACAGTAAAACTTCGGTAGAAATCATGAACTTATTCAATGAAATTCATGCCAATGGGAATACTGTAATCCTTGTAACTCACGAAGAAGATATTGCAGCCTATGCGCACCGTATCATTCGATTACGAGATGGAATTATCGAAAGTGATACACTAAATTCAAACATTAAAAAATAAGATTTTACCAAATAAGCCAACCCGACATGATGCAGAATCTGATCGGGTTTTTTCTTGCTTTCGTTTCCAAAATAACTACCTTTGCCTCAAAATCGAAGCATGAATTTTTCCAGATATACCAAAGAATTTTCATACAATTTTAAATTGGCCTACCCTATTATACTCGGTATGCTAGGCCACACACTTATTGGTATTGTTGATAATATTTATTTAAAAAACTATGAATTTTATTATTCAATG
>DALYCS010000139.1:1409-4224 GCA_031973615.1 Flavobacterium sp.
TTATTGCCATGTCATTAGGTATTGGTTTTTCTACCGCTATTACCCCACTAATTGCTGAAGCAGATGCCGAAAAAGACGAGAAGAAAATTCGCTCTACTTTTCATCATGGATTGTTGTTGTGTACGGTATTAGGCGTTGCGCTTTTTGCCTTGATTGTTTTGGTAAAGCCAATTATGTTATTGATGCATCAACCCAAAGAAGTTGTTGAAATGGCGTACCCATATATTGACTGGGTAGCATTTTCATTAATCCCTGTAATTATCTATCAAGGATACAAACAATTTGCAGATGGATTATCACGCACAAAATATTCCATGTACGCTATTTTCATGGCTAATGTGGTGCATATTTTTTTCAATTATGTATTAATTTATGGCGTATGGGTTTTTCCTAAATTAGGCATCCTAGGCGCTGCATTAGGAACAGTCATTTCAAGAATTATGATGGTCGTGTTTATGCATTATATGTTAAAGTACGATAAGAGTATTAAACTATATTTCAAAAATTTCAGCTTTAGAGAAATCAAAAAATCGGTACTTAAAAAAATAATCAATTTAGGTACTCCTTCAGCTATGCAAATGCTGTTTGAAGTGAGTTTATTTACGGGTGCAATTTGGTTGAGTGGCAGCATCGGAAAAACAAGTCAGGCCGCAAATCAAATAGCACTTACCCTAGCTACAATTACTTTTATGTTTGCTATGGGATTAAGTGTTACGGCGATGATACGAATCTCCAATCAAAAAGGCCTAAAAGACTATGTTAATTTAGTAGTTGTAGCCAAATCGATATATTTATTAGCGGTAATCATTGAAATTGTTTTTGCAATTTTATTTATTGTATTCCACAACTATTTGCCACCATTGTTTCTAAATATTGAAAACACACAACAAGCAGTTGACAACATAGAAGTGATTCAAATTGCTTCCAAATTACTTTTAGTCGCTGCAGTTTTTCAAATATCCGATGGCTTACAAGTGGTGGTATTAGGAGCGCTTCGTGGATTACAAGATGTTAAATATCCAATGTATATTACCTTTATCGCCTATTGGTTGGTCGGATTCCCTATTTCCGTTTATTTGGGATTATATACCGAGTTAAAAGCAACGGGTATATGGCTTGGTTTACTATCCGGATTAACCGTAGCAGCAATATTATTGTATCTTCGATTTGAGATATTGACCAAAAAATTGATTCGAGAAAATATATCTGAATCTGAATTGTAACTAAAATGAAACCCTTACGTATAATTAGCAACTAAAAAAATAAAAATGATACTATTACTTATACTTGGCATAATTCTAATTATTGTTGGAATAACTTTAAAAGACAAACAAAATCCCTTGTCAAAATTTGCCATCATCATTAGAAATATTGGTTTTTTAATCATTATAATCGGCATTTTTTCGTCGATGTTCAAACAAATTGATGCTGGAAAAGTGGGTGTAAAATCGCTATATGGAAAAGTACAATCTGATGTTTTAGAAAGCGGATTACATTTAGTTAATCCATTGTTAGACATCACAGTTTTTGATGTTCAAACTCAAAACTATACCATGTCGGCCATACACGATGAAGGCTCTAAAGAAGGCGATGATGCCATTCGCGTTTTATCGAATGATGGTTTGGAAGTAGTAATTGATTTGACGGTGCTCTACCGAGTAATTCCAGGTGACGCTCCAAAAATTTTAAAAGGAATTGGTGAAAACTATACCGATAAAATTGTACGCCCCGTCACCCGAACCCGAATTCGAGATAACGCAGTTTACTATGATGCTGTTGCGCTTTATTCTACAAAACGAAATGAATTTCAACAACGCATTTTCAAAACAATTGAAGCTGATTTTAAATCTAGAGGCTTAATTTTAGAACAATTATTGATTCGGAATATTAATTTACCAGCCTCGGTTAAAACTACCATAGAAAGTAAAATCAATGCTGAACAAGAAGCACAAAAAATGCAATTTGTATTGCAAAAAGAAAAACAAGAAGCTGAAAGAAAACGAGTAGAAGCACAAGGTATCGCCGATTATCAGAGAATTATATCTTCAGGGTTGACCGACAAACAATTGCAATACGAACAAATAAAAGCACAAAAAGAAATTGCGACATCTAGCAATGCTAAAATAATTTTTATGGGGAAAGGCAGTGCTCCTGTAATTTTATCAGACAAATAAACTATTTTTGATTTATACATACATATCAATACTATGACTTTACCAAAATTTGTAATCGGTGATAACACTGATTTTCCGGAAGATATTTTCATAATCCACCTTGAATATCCACGATTTGTGATCAATTTAAAAGATGACGAAGTGGAATTTTTAGAAGATATTGAAGAAGAAGACGAAAAGGAATTGGAATCCGAAATGGAACATTTAATTACCATCGCCGGAGAATTTTACGATCGCGAAATTGAACGTTACGAACAGGAATAGTATTAAGTAAAAAGTGTTCTGATTTAGACTAAATGCTAATTACTTTTCACTAATCACTTTTCACTAATTACTCTTTATTATAATACTGTTCTAACAAACTCATAGCCGCTGCAAAAGGTGATATTTCATTATTTTGTACGGCTTTTTTGTTTTCTTCCAGGAGTTGGATAACATTTGGATGGTTGTAAAAATTCGATTTCAGTTGCTCATTGATGGTTTCCATCATCCAAAATTGGTTTTGATTTTGACGCTTTTCATCAAAATAATGATTTGATTTTACAAATTCAAAATACTCAGATATAATTTCCCAAATGGCATCAATACCCGTTTTTTCAAATGCACTACATAAAGTCACTTTAGGAGTCCATCCTGAAGAT
>DALYCS010000140.1:0-2614 GCA_031973615.1 Flavobacterium sp.
CCGTCCGGCGGATTATCTTTTTCTATATTTTATAGCACATAAAAGCCTAGAAAATATAGAAAAAGATAATCCGCCGGACGGGGTAAAAAACGTAAAGCATCATCCAAAGCCCCAATAGCATCGTTAGGATATTTTGCACCCAATTGATACGTTGGCATTCCACCAAAAGCACTATTGGTCCAATACGGCTCTTCGTTGGTTTCTTTTCTAAAATCATTTTGCTCTTTTGCCATTCCAGTATATTGCACGATATCGGATTGGAAAATTTTATTTCCTTGCAATATTGGATAGAAATAGACCAACGAAACAATTGCAAATCCAATTATAACCAGTAAATGAGGAATTATTTTTTGTATGTTTTTCATGAATGTAATAAAAATAGAATAAGGTGCTAAAGTAATTAAAAAAAGGATATTGTTAAAATATCCTTTGGCGCATGGTAAAACCCATTAATTTATCTCTTCGTAATCGATATAATCGCCCACTTTTTCCTTTTCTTTTGATTGAAATTGAGCGGATTGTGTGGATTGAGTGGTTGTATTTTGCTGCTGCTCTTGCTGTTTTTTATATTGTTCTTGCATTTTTTCTTGCATTTTGTGAACTGCTTTTTGCATAATAATAGGTGCAAATATTCGCATAAGAAACTTAAACAAATAATAACATAAAATAATAATTGCTAAGGTTCGTAATAAGCTGGAGCCAGAAGCCATTTCCATAGGATCTAATTTTTAAAATTCAAAAATACTGATATTAGTTGGTAAAACTTCCATATTGTTACTTAAAATTATGATAAAAATAACTATTTTTGAGCATAAATTATATGCTATGAAGTCATTACCATCATTTATTAAAATAGGGCTATTACTTGCCGTTCAATTTTCCTTTGCACAATTCACAGATGACATCAACTCAAATAGACCCGGGAGATCGATGATGGCTTTTTCAGTTGGAAAAACCATTATTCAAGCCGAATCGGGCCTCAATTATGTTAGTGAAGATCACAAAACACTTGATTACAAAGCAACGGGTTTGATGGGAGAATTAGATGTACGCTGGGGATTGTTTTTTGAACAACTAGAATTCATTGCCGAAGTACAGTATCAAAAAGACACCTACACCGCAACGAATTTTGAAAAAAACCGTAGCGCGCTAAAGAAAACCCTAATTGGTGCGAAATATTTGTTGTATGATCCCTTTAAAAATTATGAAGAAAAGCCAAATGTGTATAGTTGGAAAGCCAATCATCGTTTCAAATGGAGACAATTCATACCGGCGGTAGCAGTCTATGCAGGGGCCAACTTGAACTTTACAGACAATCCCTACAATTTTGCTCCTTCTACGGTTGAAGAAGCTGTTATTAGTCCAAAAGCAATGGTTATAGCGCAAAATCAATTTGGCTCTCGCTGGGTATTGGTAACTAATATTGCTTATAATAAAATAGGAACTGATTTTGCGAGTATTGATTATATTTTAACACTGACGCGTGGGTTCAACAAACGATGGTCTGGATTTATTGAAAACCAAGGATTTATGGGAGATTATTATTCCGATGGTATTGTTCGCGCGGGTGCTGCTTTTTTGTTTCACAAAGACATGCAAATTGATGCTTCCATTGGGAAAAACATAAAAGATACACCAAATATTATTTCGGGAGGCATTGGATTTTCTTGGCGTTTTTCAAAAAACTACCAAGAAATAAAAATGGAAAAAGACAATGGCAGTAAGATGGATAAAAAAATGAAAAAGAAAGGCGAGAAAGAAGCCAAAAAACGTAAAGATGCTGTAGAATAAATGATCACCATAAAAGAAGCGCTCACCAAAAAAGAAATGAAAGAATTCGTGCTGTTTTCTTTCGAATTATATAAAAATAATCCCTATTGGATTCCGCCTTTGATTGCAGAAGAATTGGAAACGTTTGACAAAACTAAAAATCCAGCTTTTCAAACAGCAGAAGCTCATTTTTATTTGGCCTACAAGGACAATAAAATTGTAGGCAAAATAGCAGCCATCATCAACTGGGATGAGGTCAACCAATTGGAAAAAAGAAAAGTACGTTTTGGTTGGTTTGATGTTATTGATGACATCGAAGTTACAAAAGCACTCTTAGATAAAGTTGTGGCATTAGGCAAAAAACATGAAATGGACCATATAGAAGGCCCAATGGGTTTCTCTAATTTAGACAAAGTTGGGCTATTAAGTGAAGGATTTGATCAAATAGGCAACATGATTACTTGGTACAGCATGCCTTATTATATTTCCCATTTTGAACAACTAGGTTTTAGCATAGAAAAAGAATATCATGAAAGTACCTTTTCATTTAATGATATTGACCCTACTCAATTTCAAAAGTTTAGCGGCCTAATAAAAGAACGATATGAACTGAAAGTTTTGAATTTTTCCAAGACGAAGGACATTATGCCTTATGTGGATCAAATGTTTGAATTGTTCAATACTTCCTATTCAAAACTACAGTCTTTTGTGCCCATCAATGAGATTCAAAAAGCCTATTTTAAAAAGAAATACATCAGCTTTATCAATCCCGAGTTTATAAAATTCATCTTAGACAAAAACGGAAACATGATCGCTTTTGCAATTGTAATGCCCGGATTTGCTG
>DALYCS010000140.1:2653-3274 GCA_031973615.1 Flavobacterium sp.
CAAATTGTTTCCCTTTGGGTTTTACCATTTACTGCAAGCTAAAAAAAGATCTAAAGAAGTTGTTTTTTATTTGATAGGTGTTGCTCCAGAATACCAAAGCAAAGGAATTACAGCCATCTTATTTGATGAATACCATAAAGTATGTCAAGCCAAAGGAATTGAAACTTGTATTCGAACCCCCGAACTTAAAGAAAATTTAGCCATTCAAAATTTATGGAAAAATTTTAATTCTAAAATAAACAAACGCAGACGAACGTATCGTAAAGCGCTATAAAAAAGGGATTCCAATTGGAATCCCTTTTTTTTATTGTTTTCTTGGTGTTAGTCTACATTTTGCACACTGGCTTCTGCAATTTTAGCATAGGTACCGTTGACTAGTTTTTCACGAATGGCTTCAAAAGCAGCCAATGTTTCATTGATATCATCGAAAGTATGAGAAGCTGTTGGAATCATACGCAACAAGATAATTCCTTTTGGAATAACTGGATATACTACAATTGAAAGGAAAATACCATAATTTTCACGTAAATCATTTACCATAATCATAGCTTCAGGAATTGACCCTTCTAGGTAAACTGGAGTAATACAGGTATTGGTATCACCAATATTGAACCCTCTTTC
>DALYCS010000140.1:3297-4219 GCA_031973615.1 Flavobacterium sp.
AAACCACCTTGCAAGGCGTTTACGTTTTCCCAAAGTTTATCTTTTAATTCAGATGATTTTCGTAATAATTCTAAACGTTTGAGCGAACCAATGGTTTGAATCATTGGCAAGGCTTTAGCAAACATTTGCGAACGTAAATTGTATTTTAAATAATCAATTATGTCTTTATCTCCTGCTACAAAGGCTCCAATATTAGCCATAGATTTTGCAAATGTTGAAAAGTAAATATCAATTCCGTCTTGACAACCTTGCTCCTCACCTGCACCAGCCCCTGTTTTACCTAATGTTCCAAATCCATGCGCATCATCAACCAATAAGCGGAAATTGTATTTCTTTTTCATTTCCACAACTTCTTTCAACTTTCCTTGTTGCCCACGCATCCCAAAAACGCCTTCAGTTATAAATAGAATACCTCCACCTGTTTCTGTTGCCAGTTTGGTTGCACGCTGTAAGTTTTTCTCCATACTTTCAATGTCGTTGTGCTTGTAGGTAAATCGTTTCCCACTGTGCAAACGTACACCATCAATAATACAAGCATGTGCATCAACATCGTATACAATTACATCATTTCTAGTAACTAAGGCATCGATAGTAGACATGATCCCTTGGTAACCAAAATTCAACAAATAAGCCGATTCTTTCATCACGAAAGCAGCCAATTCTTGCTCTAATTGTTCATGATATTTGGTATGACCACTCATCATACGAGCACCCATTGGGTAGGCAGCGCCATATTGAATGGCTGCATCTGTATCGGCTTTACGTACTTCAGGGTGGTTGGCCAAGCCTAAGTAATCATTTAAGCTCCAGTTTAAAATATTTTTTCCTTGAAATTGCATTCTTGGACCTAATTCTCCTTCTAATTTTGGAAATACAAAATATCCTTCCGCTTGAGAAGCCCATTTTCCTAACGGACCTTTAT
>DALYCS010000141.1:0-4177 GCA_031973615.1 Flavobacterium sp.
CATGTTGTGCTTGCCGCAATGGTATAAGTATATGTGCCACTAGCATCCACTGCGGGATTAAAGATGCCGGTTCCAGAGGCTAGGGCAGGTTGCCAAGTACCTCCCGTTGTTACACCTGTTCCCAACAAGGGAAATAAATCAACAGCAGGATCATTTGCACAAATTGATAACGAATTGTTAACGCCAACATAGGGAGCTTGTTGCACAGCCACGGAAACAGTGATATTAATGATTAAGTTAGAATTATCACATGTTTTACTAAACGAATATATATAATCACCAGGGGTATTTATTGCCCCATCAAAAATCTTGCCATTCAATGGAGGTGCTCCAACAGGGAGAGTCCACGTTCCGTTGGTTTCTGGATTACCAGTAATGGCATTGAATAAATTTATAGTTTGGTTAGAACAAATTGAAACTTCGGTATCCTGAGGTAAACTTCCAAATCCAGAATAGTAACCTCCAAATCCAGCTACGTTTATCGCACCAAAAACTCCCGCCGCTAAGGGGCCAGTGGAGTCTATTCTTACGTTTCCTGTAAGTCCACTAATACGGTAAGTAACCCAATTTGGATTACCCGTAACGGTTTGAGGTGTAGCAGTTGTAGGTACATTATTAATTGAAACTGTTGATCCGGTTTCTGTTACAACGATAATAGCACTATTGGGATAGATAGTTGATCCAATGGAATTAAAACTCGGAATCATGTCTACACTTTTTTGCCAAAAACAACTTAAAGGCGGAATAAAATTGAGTCCTGAAGTTGCATCAGAGGTAGCCCCTGCAATAATTTGATATAAGTAAATAGGCCTATCACTGGAAATAAACATGTTTTGGTTAGTAGTTCCGGTATAGAATGAAGAGGGGACTAAAAAATAATCACCTGCATTAATAGTAGCCACAGCAGTGGCACTTCCATTAATAAAAATTTGTGTATTATTTTGAGTAGCGACCACCAATGGTCTTTCTGTATTTACACTTCCATTTCCTTTTACAACAATGTATTCATCACCCACAATATCAACAGGTACGATTTGATCTAAATTAAAATCTTGCCCGCTATTAGCATCAAGCATACCGCCTGTTGCATTTCCAGTATTCACAACAATAGGTTTGTTTGATGTGACTAAAGCCCCTACAAAACCCGATAAATTGGGTCCAAAATCAGTATAACCCGAAACGGTTACAGACTCTCCTTCATTTAAAGTAAAAGTTTGCGAATCATCTGTGATATCTCCGCTCCCTGAGGCAAATACCACACCCGTGTCATAATCACTCAATACCACAGTAGTGTTATCTTCAGTAGCCATAAAACTAGACACAAAATTACGTATAGATCCAGCGCCAGTCATTGGCAAACTTCCTAATCGAAAAGCTGTTCCTGCTCCAGTAATTCCTTTGCATACTAATATTTCAGCATGATTTTGTGCCCGCAATCTAAAACTAGCATAAAATTCACCCGTCCCTTCTAATATTAATCCTTTGTTTGTTTTTACAATATTTAAATCTGCTTGAGCGAGCATCATCACTGAAGGTTGTACATTTCCAATGACCACCGATTGTGGGTTTCCTTGCGAAATGGTAAAAGGGGAACCAGCAATTGGCACTCCACTTCCATCCGTTACTGTTACTTGAAAAGGCGTAGGTTCAGGTGTAGAAAGATATAATAAATGCTCTGAAACATAGGTTTCTCCATCTTTAGCATGCAAAGGTGGCAACCAATGTTTATTACTCAATTGCCCATAAAGACAATTAGAAATTAAAACTAAAAGGAATATTATTTTCTTTAACATAATGAATCGTATTAGACTAGCTCGTAAAATTAAGTAGAAATCTATAATTAATCTGCATAGTTTACTAAAAAAACGCTCTCAATTGTATATTTCCAGTATGAATACTTTTACTGGTTTCGCTATTACGACCTTGATAGTTGATATTGATATCTAAGTAATCGGTTAAATTTTTCTGCAAAAGTAAACGCCAAGTCTGATTTTTACCAGGTTGCAGCCCTTCTAGCATTTGAAATCCTACTGCCGATACTGCATTTCCCTTGAAGGTATTCGTATACATCGAAAATTCCCCGTTTATACTATATCCTTTGTCACTGTTAAATACAAAAAGTGACCCAATTCGGGTTTGTTTTAATGCTTCATAAAACCCCATTTGGTTTGCTTTTTGTTGGAATTCATATACTAAAGACCAACTAGCATTCTTTGAGAATAAATACCCAATTTTTGATTCGAACTGTCGGCTCTCAATATTAAAATTTCGATTGGCATAATTGGCTATATTTGAAATACTTTTAGTATGGAAAGCAGACAGGTTTATCAACCAACTTTTTTGCAGCAAATGTTGGTATTGCAATTGATGGGATTGGTTTTTAGTATGAACGCTTCCTGTGACTAATTCATTTTTATTCTCATTCAAAACATAGGAATAGGTGGTAGAATGCCATTGTTTTCCTCTATTATAAAATAAACTGTTTCTAAAATTAGTATGCAATCCAATTGTTTCTTCTTTACTTTTTGTCCACGGATTCCATTCAAAATCACCTTCATTTCTTCTGTTTTTTTGCTCCATCAATAATGACGTTTGGTTGTAAAAATGTGAGATCCATTTTTTCCAACCTGTTTTGTTTTGCCATTGATTGAAATTAAAAATTAAAGCTTGTGAAAATTTATTTTGATGGGTTCTGATGAAAATTTGATTGGGTAAAAACACTCGAACAAAAATTGCTAAATCGGGATAAGGCGCAATTTCAAATTCTTGCAATTCTTGTATACCATTGCCATTGTAATCGTTCCATTGGTAAATACCTTGTCCAGGGGCTACTTCTAAATACGTAAATTCTTGCTGGGCTATGGTTCCCGAGCTGGTTTCATAAGCTGTTGTCGTTTGAATGAGTTGTCCAAAATATCGATCCGAATATAATATTCGGCTGTTCAATGAGGGTTCATCTTTTAGTGTTGGATCTTCATAAGTTAATTTTCTATAATTCAAAAACAAGCTCAAATTACTTTTTTCGGTTTTAATCAAATTCGATTTTATGTAATATGAAGTCGAATGATTAACGCGCTCAATACGTTGGTTTTGCAAACTATCATTTTGCCGTTGCAATACGCCCAATTCAACAAAAACTTTTGTAGAATCGCCACGACCAACAAATGCACCATATTCTACAAATCGTTGACTTAGAGCCGAATATTCATTGGTGGACTTTATTTTTTCAGCATTGTTTTCCATTTTTAAACTAGCGCCGATCCAATTTTTACCCGAAGTGTGAGATGCGCGATTTTGACTGCGCGAAAATGTCGATTCTGATAGTTTGGAATCACTTTTCATTAAGCTCGAGTGGCTCCAAACATTCCATTTTTTTGTACTATATTTTCCGGATAAGCTATGTTTGTTTCCAAAAAAGGCCTCTCCAAACGACACATTATCAAACTGATAATTGGCTTTCCCTTTGTTGTTGAAGTTAAATTCCAAACCGGAAGTTAAAAAACTTTGATTGCCTAATAGTGTTGAAGTGATGTTCCAATCCCGATTGAATTCAATGTTGTATAGGCGTTCAATGGTTTTGAAATTTTCCTGTACCAATTGATAATTAGTAAAAGCATCCAGCGTGGTTTTTCCATTCCATAAGCGTTGCTTAACATTAAATTTTCCTGCAAAGCCTTTATTGTTGGCATCATCGCTATTCGAATATAAATTTTGATCGTTATTGCTTACGGCCCATTCAAAATCTAAGTTTGTTTTTTCGTTCGGTTGGTATTTTCCAATAACAGTGGCTATTTGAATTTTTGTTGGGGCTATCAAACGAATAACGGGTTCGTAATTTCCTTGGGGTTCACCAGCTATTGGGGCTCTGTATTCGTAGATTTTTCCAACCGCTTGGTTGTTGACCAAAACATAGTTTCCTTGTAAATTTCCCACTAACGAGAAGCGCACATTGTACAATTCATCATCCGGATTATTGGAATATTGAAAAACTTCGACGCCATTTACAAGTGTTTTTTTGTACAAAATTTTATTTTCAGAATAGCTATCTAAGTAGGCGGATGCTCCATTCATTTGTGATAAATCATCCCCAGCATTTTGCAATATGGCAATTTGCTCTGAAGATAAATTTTGTTGTAGTGGTTGGTTTTTTACATCACCTTCCGAATATACATAACCG
>DALYCS010000142.1:0-3973 GCA_031973615.1 Flavobacterium sp.
TCTATCTAAGCAATTTGCTGAGAAAACTTCAGAGCGTGAATATATTGCTTTGGTTTGGGGAAATATTGAAGAAGAGGAAGGTACGATTGAGGGCAATATTGGGCGCCATGACTCCAACCGTATGCAAATGGCGGTTCACGAGAGCGACGAAAAAGGAAAGCCAGCAGTTACGCATTTTAAAGTTTTGGAGCGTTTTGGCTATGTAACCTTAATTTCATGTCAATTAGAAACTGGGAGAACCCATCAAATTCGGGTTCATATGAAACACATTGGACATACGTTATTTAATGACGAACGATATGGTGGTGATGCCATTTTAAAAGGGACAACATTTACAAAATACAAACAGTTTATTGATAATTGTTTTAAAACCTTGCCAAGACAAGCACTTCATGCTAAAACATTAGGTTTTGAACACCCAATTACAAAAGAATTTTTACGTTTTGATACGCCAATTCCACAAGATTTACAAGATTGTATTGAAAAATGGAGGGTGTATTCGAAAGCTCAAACGTTTACCGAAGAAACATAATTTCAACCCTTAATTGTCTTTTAATCGTATGAAAATTGTTATTTCACCCGCAAAATCTTTAAATCTTGATGCAGAACTTCCAACTTCATATTTTACAGAAGCTGCTTTTTTAAAACAAGCTGAGACCATTCAGAAAACGTTAAAAAAGAAAAAGCCTAAACAGTTGATGGAATTGATGGATATATCTGAAAAATTAGCAGATTTAAATTGGCAAAGAAATCAAGATTGGCAACTTCCTTTTACGCCAGAAAATGCGCGTCCAGCTATTTATACTTTTGATGGAGAAGTATACACAGGCTTAGATGTATATTCATTACCCGTTGATAAAGTGATGGTTTTACAAGATAAATTGCGCATTTTATCTGGATTGTATGGTGTTTTGAAACCTTTAGATTTAATGCAAGCCTACCGTTTAGAAATGGGCACTTCAATAGCAATAGGTACGAAAAAAAACTTATATGAATTTTGGAAAAAGACCATTACAGACCAATTGAATTCAGAATTACACAAAGACGAGTTGTTTGTCAACTTAGCCAGTAACGAATATTTTTCTGCCGTTGATGCTAAAAAATTAAAAGTAGCAGTAATTACTCCAGAATTTAAAGATTATAAGGATGGCAAGCTCAAAATGATTTCGTTTTTTGCAAAAAAAGCCCGTGGATTAATGGTGCGCTACATTATAGATACGAATGCGGAAACAATTGATGATTTAAAAGGTTTCAACTATGATGGATATGCGTTTGATGGTAATTTAAGTAGCGGAACTAAACTGGTTTTTACACGATAACTAATCATTCAACCAATTTCCTAACATTTGTTTTCCGTTTGGTGTTAAAATACTTTCTGGATGAAATTGAACACCTCTCAAATCATAAACGCTATGTTTAACCGACATGATGTTTTTGTTTTCGTCAACTGAAGTTATGATCAAATTTTGCGGAAAATTGTCATTTGAAAGTACCCAAGAATGATAACGACCAACTTCAATTTCATTTGGTAAATTGTCAAAAATAATGTCATTTTCAATAATGCTTATTTTTGAGGCAACACCATGATACACTTTTTCTAAATTGATTAATGAGCCTCCAAAAACTTCTCCAATAGCTTGTAGTCCTAAACAAATACCTAAGATGCTTTTAGTTTTGGCATAGGTTTGAATAACCTCTTTTAGTAAACCTGCTTCACTGGGAATTCCTGGGCCTGGGGATAAAACAATTTTATCAAAAACTTCTAACTCTTTTATTTCAAATTCGTCATTTCTAAAAACCGTAACAATTGCACCTAAATCTTCTAAATAGTGCACTAAATTATAGGTAAAGCTATCGTAATTATCAATGACGGCTAATTTCATTAATATAAACTTGGATATTTTACAGGATCTACTTCGTTAAAAATCGCATATACTTTTTCAAAAATATCTTCGGTAGAAGGTTTTGAAAAATAATCACCATCTGTACCATAAGCCGGACGGTGTGGTTTTGCTGTTAACGTTTGTGGGGCGCTATCTAAATATTGATATGCTTTTTGATTTTCAAGAATTTCTTGTAAAATATAAGCACTTGCACCACCCGGTAAATCTTCATCTATGACCAAAAGGCGGTTGGTTTTTGCAATTGATTTTACAATATCGTGATGTATATCGAAGGGCAATAAGGATTGTACGTCAATTAGTTCGGCATTAATACCTACGTTTTCCAACTCATTAGCAGCTTGTTCCATCAATCGCAAGGTCGATCCATATCCTACTAATGTGATATCTGAACCCGTTTTGATCGTTTCAACAACTCCAATAGGCGTTTTAAATGCGCCTAAATTGGTAGGCATTTTTTCTTTTAATCGGTATCCATTTAAGCATTCGATTACCAAAGCAGGTTCGTCTGTTTCTAAAAGGGTATTATAGAATCCGGCAGCTTTGGTCATATTTCTAGGCACCAAAACATGAATTCCTCTAACAGCATTAATGATCATTCCCATAGGAGATCCTGAGTGCCAAACACCTTCTAAGCGGTGTCCTCTGGTTCTAATGATAAGTGGTGCTTTTTGTCGGCCAGCACTTCTATATTGTAAGGTTGCCAAATCATCGCTCATGATTTGAATGGCATATAATAAATAATCTAGGTATTGAATTTCGGCAATAGGGCGTAATCCTCTCATGGCCATTCCAATGCCCTGGCCTAAAATGGTAGCTTCACGAATACCCACATCGGCTACTCGAAGTTCACCATATTTTTCTTGCATACCTTCTAAACCTTGGTTGACATCGCCGATATTCCCCGAGTCTTCTCCAAAAATTAGTGTTTCAGGATATTTTGAAAAAATAGCATCAAAATTATCTCTCAATACAAGTCGTGCATCCACTTCTTCTGCTGTTGCATCATAGGTTGGAGCAACTTCATGGGTATTTGTTATGGCTTTTTCAGATTGCGAAAAAAGGTGCGAACTGAATTTAGGCTGTATTTTAGCCATATAATTTTCGATCCAAGTGGCTAAGGAAGCTCGACAATTTTCACGACTAACCATGCGTAATACTTTACGGGCGGAAACGAGTATATCTTTGCGAATTGGTTCTTTTATAGCAGCAAGATCATTTGCTATTTTTTCAATAAAGACCTTATTTTCACTTTGATTGGCAGTGTTTTGCAAAACAGCAACTAATTCTTGTTGCTCTGATTTCATAGGAGCCGTGAAGGCTGTCCATGCTGCTTTTTTACTATCTAAAACTTCTTTTCTTGAAGCTTCTTCTATAGATTCAAGTTCTTGGGTAGTTGCGATGTTATTCTCAATTATCCAAGTTTTCATTTTAGCTAAACAATCAAATTCGGCTTCCCAAGCTAAGCGTTCTGCATTTTTATAGCGTTCATGACTACCAGACGTTGAGTGACCTTGAGGTTGAGTTAATTCTTGTACGTGAATTAATACGGGTACATGTTCTTCACGCGCTATTTGTGAGGCGGTTTGATAAGTGCTCACTAAGGATGGGTAATCCCAACCTTTAACACGAAGAATTTCAAAGCCTTTATGATCAGCATCACGTTGGAATCCTTTTAAGATTTCCGAAATATTTTCTTTAGTTGTTTGATAACGGGCATGCACTGAAATTCCGTACTCGTCGTCCCAAACACTCATGACCATAGGAACTTGAAGTACACCAGCTGCATTGATGGTTTCAAAAAATAAGCCTTCTGAAGTAGAAGCATTTCCAATTGTTCCCCAAGCTACTTCATTACCTTTGTTTGAAAAAAGAGTTTGATCTATGCCAGTAACATTTCTGTATATTTTTGAGGCTTGTGCCAACCCTAATAAACGCGGCATTTGTCCGGCTGTAGGTGAAATGTCAGCACTTGAATTTTTTTGTTGGGTTAGGTTGTTCCAATTCCCTTTTTCGTCTAACGAATGAGTTGCAAAATGGCCACCCATTTGACGACCTGCGCTCATGGGGTC
>DALYCS010000143.1:0-3849 GCA_031973615.1 Flavobacterium sp.
TGGAATCTCATTATGTAACGGTTGATGCTAATTTTAACACTACGTTTACGCAAATCCCCTCAGGAGGAACGCAAACACCAATTGCTCAAATGTCAAATTTAGAATATATTGAAAGAAATTTTCACGATATAACCTATAAAATTTATTACTTAAAATTACGAGAAGGTTCTGGAGAATATCCAACTCGTGTTGATTCTACATTTGTTGCTTATAAAGGAACTAGTTTTTCAAAAACGACTACAAATAATGTCACTACCTATACACAGAATGTTTTTGATCAATCGGATACCCCGGTGTGGTTTACTTTAGAAGATGTTGTAAAAGGTTGGGGGGAAGTTATTCCACAATTTAGAACAGGTACTCATACGGCTAATGCAAATGGAACTGTATCGTTTCAAAACTATGGAGCTGGCGTTATGTTTTTGCCTTCGGGTTTAGGATATTACAACACGGCAACCGGAAATATTGCGTCCTACTCACCACTGATTTTTAATTTCAAATTATACAATCAAAGGTATCGTGATCATGATCGTGATCGTATTTTGTCCAAAATAGAATATGGTGCCGATTTTAATGCGAAAGCTTTGGATACTGATGGTGATGAATTGCCAGATTATCTAGATGTTGATGATGATGGAGATGGAGTTTTGACAAAAGTTGAATTAAAAAAACCACTTCCTATTTTAGCGGGTCAAGGTACTAGTTTGTATTATCCTTATGATCCTATTGCAGATGATCCTACAACTCCTTCTATAAACGAATCTGAACCCAAAGGAATTCCTTCAGCTTCAGGAGATGGAATTACGCCATCGCGTTTGAGAAGGTATCTCGATAAGAATTGCAAACCGCCTTTTTTGGTGTATTAATACAGAGCCCGAGTAATACTCGGGTTTTTTTATGTCTTCGATTTAAGGCATAAAAAACTCCGATGTAAATCGGAGTGATTTTTCTAACTAACCTAACCAAATAAAGAAAACTTATTTATTACACTACAAATGTCGGGTGTTATTTTGGAATAGGGTGTTAAGGATATGTTATACTTATGTTATTGATTCTTAAAATTTTACAATTTTATTTTATCTTGAAGTTCAAATACTTTCTTCAATACCATAGAGTTTCTAGCGGGTAATTTTGTTCGGATTTCTTTTTCCTCAATTGCAATCATTTTAAATACGCCTTCCATTGCCTTTTTTGTGGTATAATCGGTCAAGTCTGGGGTAATTTTCTTTACAAAAGGAATACGATTGTATTGGGTAATAATCTCTTTCCATACTTTATCGGCTCCTACTTTGGTAAATGATTTTTTAATTACGGGATTAAATTTAGCATATAAAGCTGTAGTTGTATTGGTTTGTAGGTAGGTAGTGGCGGCACTTTCATTTCCCATTACTATGTTTTTAGCATCTGTAAATGTCATTTCTTTTACAGCATCAATAAAAATTGGTGTAGCTTCCTTTACGGCATCCTCTGCAGCTCTATTCAGTAACTCGAGACCTTTATCGGCTAATTTTTCCATGCCCATTTGCCGCAATTGTTTGTCTACTTTTTTTAATTCACCAGGCAAGGTAATTTTAACAGCTTCGTTTTTTAAAAAACCATCTTTTGCGGTTAGTAATGATACTTGCTTGCTGATGCCATTGTTTAGTGCTTCTTTAAGACCTTTGCTGATTTCACTTTCACTTAGTGGATTGGTAAGTTTAGGTAACTGTGCGAAAGCGGTTGAAAACCCAAAACAACCTAAAGTTAATAGAAATGTAAATGATATGAGTATTTTTTTCATCGGTAATAATTTAAGGGATAGGTTTACAAATATAATGCCTTTTTTGATGTACAATTATTTTGCCAAATTAAAAGGAAAAAATTATTAAATTCGTAAATTGCACCCTTTAAAACGAATAAAAATTACAGATGGAACTACAAACTCCTTATATTCCTAAAAATAAAGTAAGAATTGTTACAGCGGCCTCATTATTTGATGGTCACGATGCAGCTATTAACATCATGCGAAGAATTATTCAAGCTACGGGTGTTGAAGTCATTCACCTCGGACACGATAGAAGTGTAGAAGAGGTAGTCAATACGGCCATTCAAGAAGACGCCAATGCTATTGCAATGACTTCATATCAAGGTGGACACAATGAGTATTTCAAATACATGTATGATTTATTGAAGGAAAAAGGAGCAGGACATATTAAAATATTTGGTGGCGGTGGTGGTGTTATTTTACCTTCTGAAATTTCAGAACTACACGAATATGGTATCGAGAGGATTTATTCCCCAGATGATGGTCGTGCTATGGGATTACAAGGCATGATTAATGATTTAGTGCAACGATCTGATTATCCAATTGGAGATCAATTAACGGGTGAACTATCGCATATTGAAGAAAAAAATCCTACAGCTATAGCCCGATTAATCTCGGCAGCTGAAAATTTTCCAGAAATAGCAAAATCGGTTTTTGATCAAATTCATCAAAAAAATGAAACATCAAAAATTCCAGTTTTAGGAATTACTGGAACAGGTGGCGCAGGAAAATCATCCTTAGTGGATGAGTTAGTACGTCGTTTCTTGATCGATTTTCCTGAAAAAACGATCGGATTGATTTCAGTAGATCCATCAAAGCGTAAAACCGGAGGAGCATTATTAGGTGATCGAATTCGTATGAACTCCATCAATAATTCCCGCGTGTACATGCGTTCGTTGGCAACACGCCAGTCCAATCTAGCCTTGTCTAAATATGTAGCGGAAGCCATTGAAGTATTAAAAGTGGCTAAATATGATATTATTATTTTGGAGACTTCCGGGATTGGTCAGTCGGATACGGAAATATTAGAACATTCAGATGTTTCCTTATATGTGATGACACCCGAGTTTGGGGCAGCTACGCAATTGGAAAAAATTGACATGTTGGATTTTGCCGATTTGGTGGCGCTGAATAAATTTGACAAACGAGGTGCATTAGATGCCATTCGCGATGTAAAAAAACAATACCAACGCAACCATAATTTGTGGGATGTCGATACTGATACCATGCCTATTTTTGGTACAATTGCATCGCAATTCAATGATCCAGGAATGAACACACTCTACAAATCTATAATGGATAAAATTGTGGCTAAAACTGGAGCCGATTTGAATTCGACTTTTGAAATTACACGTGAAATGAGCGAGAAAATTTTCGTAATTCCGCCGCACAGAACACGTTATTTGTCTGAGATTGCAGAAAACAATAGAAAATATGATGAAACGGCACTTTCTCAAGTAGAAGTGGCACAAAAATTATATGGAATTTTTAAAACGATTGAAACGGTTTGTGGAAATATTCCACAAATAGACAAAGCAGGAATTATTGAGAATTCATTAAAAATAACTTCAGATAAGAAAGATTTCGTTTCATTATTGATAAAAGAATTCGATCGCGTAAAAATGAATTTAGATCCTTATAATTGGGAAATCATTTTAACATGGGACGAAAAAGTAAACAAATACAAAAATCCGGTTTATAGTTTTAAAGTTCGCGACAAAGAAATTAATATTGCTACCCATACTGAGTCCTTATCGCATTCTCAAATACCAAAAGTCTCACTTCCAAAATACCAGGCGTGGGGTGATATCTTAAAATGGAATTTACAAGAAAATGTGCCTGGAGCGTTTCCGTTTGCTTCGGGCTTATATCCCTTCAAACGCGAAGGTGAAGATCCAAGTAGAATGTTTGCAGGTGAAGGCGGACCTGAGCGTACCAACAAACGTTTTCATTATGTCTCGGCTGGATTGCCTGCAAAACGTTTGTCAACTGCTTTTGATTCGGTTACATTGTATGGCAATGATCCCGCAATTCGACCTGATATT
>DALYCS010000144.1:0-3835 GCA_031973615.1 Flavobacterium sp.
TGGTATAATCTTCCAATTTAACAATCCAAAATACGAAACGTTTCAAGTTGAGTATTCCTACTTAAAAAAGGAATTAGAAGAAATCACATATAAAACCTACAACGACTCTACTGTATTTTTAATTTCATTTTTCTATTTAGACGACACATGCTCCGATTGGCATTCAAACAAAATGACACGAAGTTTGATCTCTAGCTTAAAAGAAAAAATATACAACGGGAAAGGTAAATTCGAAAAAAACAACATTAAATTAATTTGTCTTTTTGAGAACGGCATTACATTACAGAATACAATTGAAAACCAAAAAGAATACTTCTATTCCGACTCCAACTCTTTTTTTAGAAAAAATTTATTCCTTCATCCTTCATTATGTGGTTCATTTGGACTTATAAAACCAAACGGTCAGACATTAATTCGAAATGGCGAATATGACATTTTTAGCATGAACGAACATTTGAAACCAGAAATTTGGAATCTTATTTTCAATAAAGAATAGCAATCTTAATAACTCTGTTCAAAAATACTTCAAATTTCTAAACGCTAAATTCTAAGTTTCGTTATCTTTGTCCATATTTCATTTAATAAAGTAATGGAAAACAAAAATCAGGAAATTGTAAAGACCGTTTTTACCAATTATTTAGAAGAAAAAGCCCACAGAAAAACACCCGAACGCTTTGCTATTCTTCAAGAAATTTACAATGCAACCGAGCATTTTGATATCGAATCGTTGTACATCAAAATGAAAAATAAAAATTACCGTGTAAGTAGAGCAACACTATACAATACCATCGAACTTTTATTAGAATGCGGACTGGTGCGACGTCATCAATTTGGACAAAATCAAGCTCATTATGAAAAATCGTATTTTGACAAACAACACGATCACATCATATTAACCGATACAGGTGAAGTAATTGAGTTTTGCGATCCAAGAATACAACAAATCAAACAAACCATGGAAGAATTGTTTGGGATTGACATTCAAACCCACTCGCTCTATTTTTATGGCACAAAAAAACAATAAACAAACACCTAACTACAAATAACAAATAAACACACAATGACTGTAGATTTACTACTCGGATTACAATGGGGAGATGAAGGAAAAGGAAAAATAGTTGACGTTCTCACTTCAAAATATGACATTATCGCTCGTTTTCAAGGTGGTCCAAACGCAGGACATACCTTAGAATTTGACGGCATCAAACACGTATTAAGAACCATCCCATCAGGTATTTTTCATAAAAACGCAATTAACATAATTGGAAACGGAGTCGTAATTGATCCTGTAGTTTTTCAAAAAGAAATAGAAGGATTGGCAAAATTTAATATGGATATTACTTCCAAGTTGTTTATTTCTAGAAAAGCGCACTTAATTTTACCAACACACCGCCTATTGGATGCTGCATCTGAAGCCTCAAAAGGGAAAGCTAAAATTGGTTCTACTTTAAAAGGAATCGGACCTACATACATGGACAAAACCGGTAGAAACGGATTGCGTGTTGGCGATTTAGAATTGGAAGATTTCAAATTGCGCTACAGAGCTTTAGCTGATAAACACGAAGCCATGATCGCTTTTTACGATGTGGACTTACAATACGATTTGAAAGAAATGGAAGAAGAGTTTTTTGAAGCCATTGCTGACTTAAAAAAATTAACTTTTATCGACAGTGAAGAATACTTAAACAAAGCCCTGAAAGAAGGAAAATCTATATTAGCAGAAGGTGCACAAGGCTCGTTATTGGATGTTGATTTTGGAACCTATCCTTTTGTAACTTCGTCCAACACTACAGCCGCTGGAGCGTGTACCGGATTAGGAATTGCACCAAACAAAGTAAAAGATGTGTTTGGTATTTTTAAAGCCTATACTACTCGTGTGGGTAGTGGTCCGTTTCCAACGGAAGATTTTGATGAAGCAGGAAAAACCATGGCAAAAGTTGGAAACGAATTTGGTTCGGTTACTGGACGCGCTCGTCGTTGCGGATGGTTAGACTTAGTAGCTTTAAAATATGCCGTTCAAGTAAATGGTGTTACTCAATTATACATGATGAAAGGCGATGTGCTTTCTGGATTTGACACCCTTCAAGTGTGTACAGGATACCACTATAAAGGTCAAAAAATCCAACATTTACCTTACAACATTGAACCTGAAAACGTTTCACCAATATTAACAGAAATGAAAGGTTGGAAAGCCGACTTAACAGGTATGACAACTTATGAAGAATTGCCACAGGAATTAAAAACCTACATAGAATTTATTGAGGCAGCCGTTGAAGTTCCTATCAAAGTAATTTCGGTAGGACCAGATAGAAAACAAACGATTACAAAATAATTTTTTTTTATTTTTTTTAAACTCGCTACTGCCTTTATTGTTGTAGCGAGTTTTTTCTTGGAATTTATTTACATAATACTTGTAAATAAACTGATAAAAATATCTTAATACGACACCGCATTTCTAGTTTTTACTTAAATTTGACCCCAAATAATTTCATCTTGAAAAATAGCTATTATTATATCGCCTGTTTGTTGCTCATCGTTCAATTTTCTTTTGCGCAAGAAAAGAAAAAAATTATCATTGAAAATTCGGACTTCATTGACATGAACCAAACAGAAATTCCGGGTGCGATTGTTTTCACAGGAAATGTTCGCGTACTGCATAATGGCGTAAAAATTAATTGCAACAAAGCCTATCACTTCAAAGATGAAGAATACATTAAAGCGTTTGGGAATGTTCAAATCAATCAGGGTGACACTATTTTCTTAAACAGCAGGTATGCCGAATATGATGGCAAAATTGAATTTGCTTTTGCAACTGGAGACGTATCGATGCGTTCGCCCGAATCCACTTTAGTTACCGACACTGTTTATTTCGACAAAAGAAACCAACAAGCATTTTATAATTCGTTTGGCACCATTCACAACAAAGAAAATGTTCTAAAAAGCAAATCAGGACGCTATTATGTTGCTCAAAAAAAATACAAATTCACCACTGCTGTTACTGTTAAAAACCCAAAATCTACAATCAAAACCAATCATTTGGATTTTTATGAAAATTCAGGACATGCGTATGTCTTTGGCCCCTCAACCATTACTAGTAAAGAAAATGTGATTTACACTGAAAATGGTTTCTACGACACTACTAACGATATTGGAAAACTCACCAAAAATTCTAAGATTACGTATGACAATAAAATTATCGTTGGTGACGACCTTTACTATGATCGAAAGAAAAATTATTCCCGAGGCATCAACAATGTAAAAATTACCGATACTGTAAATAAAGTAATTGCAACGGGGCATTTTGCAGAGTTGTATCGCAACATCGAAACCAAAAAAGACTCTATGGTATTAACCAAAAAGGCCTTGGTTAAATCATTGGTCGAAAAAGACACCATGTACATGCATGGTAAAAAAATCATAGTTTCGGGTCCAGAAGAAAACCGAATCATTAGAGCCTTCAACAATGTGCGTTTTTACAAAACCGACATGAGTGGCAAATGTGATTCGTTACATTCTAGCACTAAAAACAATTTAACCCAACTGCTAGGCAAACCCATCCTTTGGAATGCTGAAAATCAAATGACCGGAGATGTGATGCACTTAATTGGCAACAGTAAAACCAAAAAATTAGATTCATTAAAAGTACTGAACAACGCATTTATTATACAAAAAGATTCTTTGAGTAAAAATGGATACAATCAAATTAAAGGACAAAATTTGTTTGGACGATTTGTAGACCAAAAACTCAAAGAAGTAGATATCATCAAAAACGCCGAGTCTATTTATTACATCTACAACGATAAAAATGAATTTGTTGGGATACGGAAATCCGTTT
>DALYCS010000145.1:0-3826 GCA_031973615.1 Flavobacterium sp.
CAAAATTAAGAGTACCAAGGGAAACATCCTCCATCATCGAGATGCCAGTTTGTACATAAAAAAATTTCGAAAAATAATAAGTGGCCCCAAGACCAGAAGATGCGCAACTCACCGTTTTTGTCAATGGGTCACTGTTTTTGATTTGTAGTGTATTCAAACCAAAATGTGCCTCTAGTGCTAAGGGATACTTCAAGTCTTTTTGTCCAAACGCGGAAAAAAAACTGCAAATCATAAGTTTTATAAGTATGTATTTCATGAGCTAAAAAGTTAAAGACGGACAGGTGTTTGTCCGTCTTGAATTAATTATTTGTCCATTGTACTTCCGATTATCCAGCCGACTAAAGCTCCCACTCCGGCACCGGCTAAGCCACAGCAGGATCCGCCAATTATTGCGCCTGTTGCGGCACCTAAACCGGCACAACTTACATAGCCAGAGCCATTTGGACCATCTACCCAGCAGTTGCCGGTTGCAGAAGGTGTAGCTGCCCCAAAAAAAGAAGCTTGCTGCGGACTGGTACTTAAAATGTCATTTTTTATAGCATTGGAAAGTAATAAGGATTCTTTTTCAATTGCTGGCAAAGCATCAAATCCTTCATACGTCGAAATATCGGTATAAAAAGAACTGGTTAATAGGTACTTGGTCGCATTTTTTGTCGTTTGATGCACGTTAAATTGATCAATCGAAGCACTGGCATCATTAACGACAATGCTTTCAAAGACTTGATTGACTATAGCATTGATATTTTCTAAAGAAACATTCAAAACAATTCCGGTTGAAGATTGGAATTCTTGTAGCATTTCTGCAGTGATTACAATTTGTTCGCCATCTGCCAATCGGCTGCTGAAAGTACTTTTGTTGAAAATTTTGGATAAAGCATTTAAATTGTTTAATTGAGAAGTAGCCGTTTTGAAAAATTTATAATTAACTCCATTGTTTATGGGTTTAGAAGGTCGATGATCGCTACACGATGTAGCAAATAATAGAAGGAAAAGAAAAATTAGGTGTTTGCTAATGGAAATGACTAGTGTTTTCATGGTGTCGTATACATTCCAACTTTTTTCAATTGAAAACGAAGGCTTGTTGGAAAATTAAGTGAAAGGCTCCGCTACAAGACAAAAAAATAATTTAAATACGACCAGTTACTAATTTATAATATCAAAACGAAATATTAGGGATTATTAGGTTTTGCGCTATTGTAAATTCAATTTTGTCTTCAATAAGTATAGTATGCTATAAATGATTAGTACTATATTATTTTTCAAAAATATAAATTATTTTTAACTATCAATAACTTTTTTTAATTTTTTAGTAAAATTAGTCCAAAAAAAAATCCTCAAAGACTTGAGGATTTTTAATGTATGTATGACTTGAAAATTATTTTCTAGCAATCACTTTTTCAGCTTTTTCAATAATGGCTGCGCTATTTAAACCATATTTCTCCATTAATTGGTCGGGTGTGCCACTCTCTCCAAAGCTGTCGTTTACAGCAACAAATTCTTGTGGTACTAAATAATTTTCAACCAAACATCTCGAAACGCTTTCACCTAAACCACCAATAATGTTATGCTCTTCAGCTGTAACCACACAACCGGTTTTTTGTATCGATTTTAAAATAGCTTCTTCGTCTAGTGGTTTAATCGTATGAATGTTAATCACTTCCGCCGAAATGCCTTTCGCTTCCAAGGCTTCTGCAGCAATTAATGCTTCCCAAACTAAATGTCCAGTTGCAATAATCGTAACATCAGTACCTTCGTTTAATAGGATGGCTTTTCCAATTACGAATGGCTCGTCTGCTGGCATAAAGTTAGGCACTACAGGGCGACCAAAACGCAAATAAGCCGGACCATGATGATCAGCTAACGCTAAAGTAGCTGCCTTGGTTTGGTTGTAATCGCACGTATTGATTACGGTCATTCCAGGTAGCATTTTCATCAATCCGATGTCTTCTAAGATTTGGTGCGTGGCACCGTCTTCTCCTAAAGTCAATCCGGCATGCGAAGCACAAATCTTCACATTTTTATCGGAATACGCTACTGATTGACGGATTTGGTCATACACTCTTCCTGTAGAAAAGTTAGCAAAAGTTCCTGTAAACGGAATTTTACCACCAATCGTTAATCCTGCTGCAATGCCAATCATGTTAGCTTCTGCAATGCCAATTTGGAAGAAACGCTCTGGGTGGTTTTTTTTGAAATCATCAAATTTTAAGGATCCGATTAAATCCGCACAAAGTGCTACTACGTTTTCGTTTTTCTGACCTAATTCGGTCATTCCAGCTCCAAATCCCGAACGGGTATCTTTGCTGCCTGTGTTGGTATATTTTTTCATAATATTATTTTCTTTAGTAGAGATTATTTTAATGTAATCTCAAAATTAACGTCTTCAATATTATCTAATTTATAAATATCAGTTTTGATATTGTTCTTTAGATAGTAACTTTCTAAAATAACTTCACTATTAATTTTATATATGTCCCATATTCTATGATGTGTAATCATCCCAATAGTGAAATTTTGAGTGTTTATGTATTTTGAGTTTTTAATTGTTTTTAAATATAAATCATATATGGTTTTCTTCTTTTTGGTCTCTCTAATGTTTATAATATTTTCTTCATCAATTACATTAGTAGAAATAGTAACATTTTTATTCATTTTCTCTTCATAAAAGAATTCTCTTAAATCAAATTTACAAGATGATAATTTGTAATTGAGATTCGTTTTACTCTCTAAAACAAAGCCACCTTCAGAAAAAAATACTTTACTTGATTTTTTATCGAAAATAGAAATGTTTTTAACAGTATCATTAACTACAAAAAACTTCATTGTTGTGTCATCTTCATTATTGCATAAAAAAACTATTTTACTATCAGCTTTTTCAGAATTTTCATTTTCGTAATGAGAATATTGACCTTGAATTTTAAATGAATATTTTTGAGAAAATAGATTTTGTCCAAAAAAAACAAAGAATATAATAAATGTTACTTTAAAAAGGTTCATAAAATTAATAATCTCCTAAAGTTTCAGCGTTTTGTGCTAATGCATTGGCCAATTGCTCATCATTTGGCGCTTTACCATGCCAAGCGTGGGTGTGCATCATAAAATCTACGCCATTACCCATTTCGGTATGTAATAAAATACAAACAGGTTTTCCGTTTCCTGATTTTGCTTTTGCGTCAGTTAATCCTGCTTTGATAGCATCAATGTCATTACCAGCAGTAACTTCTAATACAATCCAATCAAAAGCTTCAAATTTTGCTTTCACACTTCCCATGTTCAACACTTCGTCGGTTGTACCGTCAATTTGTTTACCGTTTAAATCGATTGTTGCAATTAAGTTGTCCACTTTTTTTGCCGAAGCATACATGATAGCTTCCCAATTTTGACCTTCTTGTAATTCACCATCACCTAAAAGTGCAAAAACCAAATGGTTGTCGTTGTTCAATTTTTTTGCTTGCGCTGCACCAATTGCAACCGACAAACCTTGTCCTAATGAACCTGATGCCATTCGGATTCCTGGTAATCCTTCATGCGTAGTGGGATGCCCTTGTAATCTAGAATTCAATTTTCTAAACGTTGCCAATTCCGCTACCGGGAAATAGCCACTTCTGGCCAATACGCTGTAAAATACAGGCGAAATATGTCCGTTCGATAAGAAGAAAATATCTTCGTTGATACCGTCCATAGCAAAACCAGTTTTGCGTTGCATCACGTCTTGGTAAAGGGTAACCAAAAATTCGGCACAGCCCAAAGAACCTCCTGGGTGTCCAGAATTTACGGCGTGAACCATGCGAAGAATATCTCTTCGAACTTGTGTTGTAAAATCGTG
>DALYCS010000146.1:0-3808 GCA_031973615.1 Flavobacterium sp.
GGACAACTATTTATGGTGGCTGCCTATTCTAATAAAGATGAAGTCCATCATAAAGCCATCGATAAATTAGTTGCCGAATATAAAATTGGAGGATTGATTTTTTTTCAAGGAGGACCTGTTCGTCAAGCCAGATTAACCAATAGATATCAAGCCCAATCAAAAGTGCCGTTATTTATAGGAATCGATGCAGAATGGGGATTGAGCATGCGTCTCGATTCTACCTATCGTTATCCTTGGAACATGACATTGGGAGCCATACAAGATGTAAAACTTATCGAAAAAGCAGGAAATCAAATGGCCAAACAATCAAAACGATTGGGAATACATTTTAATTTTGCCCCTGTTGTTGATATCAATACCAATCCTAAAAATCCAATAATTGGAAACCGTTCTTTTGGCGAAACTAAAGAGAATGTAACGACTAGGGCATTAGCATTAATGAAAGGATTGCAAGACGAAGGTATTTTTGCAACAGCTAAACATTTTCCGGGTCACGGGGATACGTCTACCGATTCGCATCATACCTTACCTTCTGTATCCTTTGATAAAGCTCGTCTCGATGCAGTAGAATTATATCCTTATAGCGCGTTAATAAAGAATGGTCTAGCTAGTGTAATGGTGGCTCATTTGAATGTACCCAGTATAGAACCTAGAGAAAATTATCCCACTTCAATTTCATATAATGTAGTAACCAATATATTAAAAAACGAATTGCAATTTCAAGGATTGATTTTTACGGATGCCCTAAATATGAAAGGAGCCAGTAACTTCAAAAAACCGGGTGATATTGATTTGGAAGCTTTTTTAGCTGGAAATGATGTGTTGCTTTTTGCTGAAAACGTTCCAGTTGCCATTCAAAAATTTAAAGAAGCTTTTACTGATGGAAGGTTATCAGAAGAGCGTTTGGCATACTCTGTAAAAAAAATATTGTCCTATAAATACAAAGCAAAATTAAACAATTATGAGCCCATCCTTTTGGATAATTTATATGCTGATTTGAATGCGGTGGATTATGAAGCTTTAAATTATCAGTTATATGAAAATGCGGTAACAGTAATTAAAAATGATACTAAATCAATTCCTTTGGCCCAATTGGATAAAGAAAAAATTGCGTATGTGAAATTAGGTAATGACAATTCAGAGGTGTTTTTGACCAAATTAAAAAGTTATGCAAATGTTACCGAAATTACTTCAAAGGATTTAGATTCTGTATTGGTCGAGTTGCAAGATTATTCAAAAGTTATTATTGGTTATCATAAGTCAGATGGCGCATGGAGAAACCATAATTTAACGTTTCGTGAATTATTATGGATCAATCAAATTGCCCAACAAAATGATGTGATATTATCGTTTTTCACAAAGCCGTATTCGTTATTGACCATTAAAAATTTTGAATCTATTGAAACAATCATTGTGGGCTATCAAAACAATGCGATTTCTCAATCTGTTGTTCCTCAAGTAATTTTTGGTGCCTTGGGTTCTAAAGGTAAACTTCCGGTTTCTGTTGAAGAACATTTTAAAGTAAATGAAGGAATTGAAACCTTGGCCATCCAACGTTTGGGTTTTGAAGTTCCCGAAAATGTAGGAATGAGCTCTGCGGTTTTAGCGAAAATAGATAGTATTGCTAAAGGAGCTATTGATAAAAAAATGACTCCAGGCATGCAAATTGTAGTGGCCCGAAAAGGGAAAGTGGTGTATCAAAAGGCATTTGGAACTCACACCTATGATGATGGTGCATTAGCGGTCAGAAATACAGATGTCTACGACATAGCTTCTTTGACAAAAATCATTGCCACTTTGCCAAATATCATGCAAGAATTTGACAAGGGGAATCTTACTTTGGAAACCAAATTAAAAACAATGCTCCCGGTATTCAAAGGTACAAATAAGCAAGATGCAACGCTTTTAGATATGTTGACACATCAAGCTCGTTTTCAACCTTGGATACCCTTTTATAAAGCTACTTTAGACAGTTTAAACAGACCCTCATCAAACTTTTACAGAACACAACCAAGTGTTGAGTATCAAATAAAAGTAGCAGAAGATTTGTATTTGAGAAGTGATTATAACGATACCATAATTAAAACAATTGCCAATAGTGAGTTATTGCCTAAAAAACAATATAAATACAGCGATTTTTCTTTTATATTATTTAAAGAGTATTTAGAAAAACAAAATGAACAGACTTTAGAGTATTTGGCTAAAAATAATTTTTATACGCATTTAGGAGCCAATTCGATTACTTTTAACCCGTTGCATCAATTGGATCGAGGACTTGTAATTCCTACAGAAATTGATGGCTATTTTCGCTATCAACCTGTTCATGGTTACGTACACGATATGGCTGCTGCTATGCAAGGCGGAGTTTCGGGTCATGCCGGTTTGTTTTCCAATGCATTAGATATTGCAAAAGTTATGCAAATGTATTTGCAAAAGGGAAGTTATGGCGGAAAACAATTCATAACCCCTGAAACCCTACAAAAATTTAATACCTGTTATTTTTGTAAAGATGGAAATAGAAGAGGTGTTGGTTTTGATAAACCACAATTGGGTACTGAAGGTCCAACCTGTGGTTGTGTTTCATTGACAAGTTTTGGTCATACTGGTTTTACTGGAACGATGACCTGGGCAGATCCTGAACAAGAAATTGTATATGTGTTTTTATCGAATAGAACCTATCCTGATGCTAATGCTGCTAATCGATTGTCGAAGGAGAACATCAGAGAAAACATTCAAAAAGTGATTTACGAAGCTATAATTCATTAACTATGACCTCAAAAGCAACTACTGTAGCACAATATATTAGCGAGGCGCCAGAAGATCGAAAAGAGGCTTTGCAAAAATTACGAAAGGTAATCTTAGATAATTTGCCCGATGGTTTTCAAGAATGCATCAGTTATGGCATGATTGGATATGTCGTACCGCATTCAATTTATCCTAAAGGGTACCATTGTACACCAGAATTACCCTTGCCATTTTTGGCATTTGCCAGTCAAAAAAATAGTATTAATATTTATCATATGGGAATCTATGCGAAACCCGCATTATATGATTGGTTTGTTTCTGAATATCCCAAACATTCGCCACAAAAACTTGATATCGGAAAAAGCTGTTTGCGCATCAAAAAACCAGAAAATATACCTTTTGAATTGATTGGGGAATTGGTAAAAAAAATATCGGTGTCAGAATGGATAGCAATGTATGAATCTTCTTTTAGAAAAAAATAGTATAGCCGAGTAGTAAGTACTAACAATAGAATAGTAAATTAATAATAGAAAAACGAATGAAAATTGCGATAGTATGTTATCCAACATTTGGAGGAAGTGGTGTAGTCGCGACCGAATTGGGGCTAGAATTAGCCAAAAGAGGACACGAAATACACTTTATTACGTACAGTCAACCGGTACGATTGGCCTTATTGAGTCCGAATGTACACTATCATGAAGTTCACGTCCCTGAATACCCGTTATTTCATTATCAGCCATACGAATTAGCGCTTTCGAGTAAATTGGTCGATATGGTAAAATTATACCAAATTGATGTATTACACGTACATTATGCCATTCCACATGCTTATGCGGGATATATGGCAAAGCAAATGTTAGCCGATGAAGGTATTCATATTCCAATGGTTACTACGCTGCACGGAACAGATATTACATTGGTTGGAAATCACCCTTTTTACAAACCTGCTGTAAGTTTTAGTATCAATAAGTCAGATGTTGTAACCAGTGTGTCACAAAGTTTAAAAGATGATACCTATCGTTTGTTTGATGTGACTAATGATATTGTAGTGATCCCCAATTTT
>DALYCS010000147.1:0-3766 GCA_031973615.1 Flavobacterium sp.
AAGGAGTGAAGCATTGGCAGTGGTTGATTTGTCAAATAAAATGGAAGTTTCTAGGGTGCGTAAAAGAGGTATTGAAAGAGGGCAGCAGTTGGGATTGGTCATCAAAGAAGTGTCAGATTTTAAAGAATTTTGGTCTATAATGTTGGAGCCCAATTTGCAAGAGCGGTATGATGCAAAACCGGTTCATAGTCTGGCGGAAATTACCCATTTGAAATCTAAGTTTCCTAAAAATATTCGACAATTCAATGTTTATTTTGAAAATAAAATTATTGGTGGTGTAACCCTTTTTGTAACGAAAAATGTGTTGCATCCACAATATCTTTCGGGTAACAAAAAATTCAACTCAAAATATGGTGGTTTGGATTTTTTATATCAATATATCATGACAAATCTTGCCACAACGCAACGTTATTTAAATTTTGGGAGTTCTAGCGAAAATAATGGATTGCAACTCAATACGAGCCTTCATTATTGGAAAGAATCCTTTGGTGGTCGTACAGTTGTGCAGAATTTTTATGAAATAGAAACCAATAATTATACTTTATTAGATACCGTTCTCGTATGATTCCATTCCTCAATTTACATTGTTTAAACCAACCTTTTGAAGCAGCTTTTCAAGAAAAAATGAAGCAGTTTTTAGAGGAGGGTTGGTATATTTTGGGCAAGGAAGTTAGTGCGTTTGAAGCTCGTTTTGCAGCCTATTGTGGTACCAAATATTGCATTGGAGTAGGCAACGGTTTGGATGCATTAGTGCTTATTTTTAAAGGGTATATCGAAATCGGAAAGTTGCAAAAAGGCGATGAAGTGCTCGTGCCCGCAAATACCTATATTGCGAGTATTTTAGCGGTATTGCAAGCCGATTTGGCTCCGGTTTTGGTCGAACCAAAATTAGAATCTTACACTATTGATCCTCATGCGATTGAAGCCAAGATCACTGCAAAAACCAAAGCCATCTTGCCGGTTCATTTGTACGGTCAATTGTGTGAAATGGAAGTAATCAATTCCATTGCAAAAAAACATAATTTATTGCTGATTGAAGATGCGGCTCAAGCTCATGGTGCAACATACAATGGAACTAAAGCTGGGAATTTTGGTAATGCGGCAGGGTTTAGCTTTTATCCGGGTAAAAATTTAGGAGCTTTAGGAGATGCGGGAGCCATAACTACAAACGATGATGCATTGGCTGAGGTATTATTTTCGATGAGGAATTATGGTTCGAAAGTCAAATATGAAAACGAAAGGATAGGTGTCAATTCACGATTGGATGAATTACAAGCAGCTTTTTTAAATATTAAATTGTCACATCTAGACGCCGAAAATGAATTCCGAAGACAGCTGGCCAATCGGTATTTTTTGGAAATTAAAAACGATAAAATAATTTTGCCCCACTGGGATGGAACTGACAATCATGTGTTTCATTTGTTTGTAGTTCGAACGCAAAACAGGACGGCATTACAAGAGTATTTGAAAAGTCAGGGGATTGAAACGATGATTCATTATCCCATACCGCCACACCAACAAAAAGCCTTGGCTCATTGGAATAATTTGTCATTTCCAATTACAGAGAAAATGCATCATGAAGTTTTGAGTATTCCGATGAATTCGACATTGAGTGAAGCAGAAATTCAACATATTATTGCAACTATAAATCAATATTAAAATGGGAATTTTACAGTTATTCAAAGAATTTGCTTTTGTAAAGCTTCGTATTTTAAAATATAAAAGTGTTTCCACTTGTAAGCAAGTTATAGGACAACCTAAATTGTTTCATCCGATTCAATTAAACGGAAAAGGAAAAATATCGTTTGGAGAAAATGTTCAAATAGGTGTAGTTAATGCGCCCAATTATTATTCACATTATTCCTATTTTGAAGCACGAAATACCAACAGCGAAATTTGCATTGGAAATCAGGTGCGCATCAATAATAATTGTACCATTGAAGCCCTGTCCAAAATAACCATAGAAGACCATGTTTTGATTGGTGCTAATTGTTCTATTTTGGATAATGATGGACACAATTTAGCCATAGATTTACGGGATAAAGGTCCTATTGCGTCTGGTGAAATCCATATTCAAAAAAATGTATTTATTGGCGATCATGTCACTATACTAAAAGGAGTCACAATTGGTGAAAATTCGGTCATTGGGAATCATGCCGTGGTCACAAAAAGTATAGCTGCTAATGTAATTGCAGCCGGTAATCCCGCAAAAGTCATTAAACAGCTTTAATTTGAATTTACTAAAACCCCATACCTTATTAAAAATAGTATCCTTAAACGCATTGGGTGTAGGAGTTCAATTTGTGTTGGGTATTTTTTCGGTGCGAATTGTTTCCGAATTTTTAGGACCAAACGGCATGGCGCTGACGGGTAATTTTAGAAGTTTTACCAGTCTGATCAAATCCATAAGTGTGATGGGTTTAAAAGAAGGGTTAATCAACCAAATCACAACTACTGCCGATAATAAAGAAAAAGACAACATCCTATTTACGTTTCTTAGCTTTTTTTTACTAGTAGCCATTGGATTAGCGATTTGCATTATAGCCTTTTCCGAACCGATTAGTATGTATTTGTTTAAAACGGCTATTTATGCAAATTATCTTATGTATTTTGCCGCTTTATTGCCTTTTTTTGTCATTCAAACCGTATTGGTGTCACTATTAAACGCCCACCAACAATTTAAAAAGATTATAGGAATTCAAATTTTGACAAATTTCGTTATGTTTTTGACTTCCTTTTATTTGATTTACCACCATTTGTTATCAGGAGCTTTCCTGTCAATTGCTGTAACCGATTTGATGGGTGGACTCGTGGTGCTTTTTTTTGCCAAAAAATACGTTACGTTTACATTACACTTTCAAAGCAGTGCAATAAAAACCATTTCAAAGTTTATTATTATGGCTTTGGTAAGCGCTGTTGTTATTCCGATAACGGCTATTGTACTTCGTAATCATATCATTGAAAGTGCTGGTTTGTCCTCAGCAGGTATTTGGGAAGCCACTTCACGTGTGTCAGGTTTTTATATGTTGTTTTTTAGTACAGGCTTGTCCTTATATTATTTACCCAAATTAGGATTGTTGCAAACGGATGGAGAATTTAAAGTGGAGTTGGCTTATTATTTTAAGACCATTGTTCCACTTTTTATTGGAATTGGGGTTTTAGTATATCTATTCAAAGACGTAATTATTTCAATTGCGCTTACTTCCGAATTTACGCCCGTGCGCGAACTGTTAGTGTGGCAACTTTTGGGCGACTTAATTCGAATCATGACGTTGGCCTTTGGTTTTCAAATTTTAGCCAAGGCTATGGTCTATAAATATATTTTCGTAGAGTTACTTTTCAACGGATTGTATTTGCTTTTCGGATTTTTACTATTTGAATCCCAAAAGGTAGAGGGAATTGTTCAAGCCTATGCAATTGCAAATGGAATTACCTTGCTAGTGGTTGTATGCCTATTTAGAAAACTATGGCTTCGTCCTATTAATAAAATAAATATTAAATTAAATGAGTAAAAAAACAACAACTGAGATTTCAATTTTAGTTCCATTATTTAATGAAGATGAAGTTTTCCATTCTTTGATAGAAAGATTACAAAATGTTATTAATGATGCTACTTTTGAATGTTCCGTTTATCTAATAAATGATGGTAGTACTGATAAAACAGATGATTTAATTAATGAAATTTGTGCTATCGACAATAGATTCATTGGAGTTCATTTATCTAGAAATTTTGGACATCAAATTGCTATTACGGCAGGTATAGAGT
>DALYCS010000148.1:0-3287 GCA_031973615.1 Flavobacterium sp.
TGTTAAAACCAGGTGCTGGTAGCGAAGTAAAAATCAATGTTTCTGCTACAATGCCTGATGGTAAAACCATGTCTAGTGCGCAAGTATTTAGAATTAAAGGTTTACCTGCTCCAACGGGTAAAGTGGGAGGTTCTGATAAAAACAAAGGACCAAAATCTAACTTAGAAGTGTGTACAGTTTCTGCAACTATGGAAGATTTCGATTTCCCAGTAACTGTAAATGTAACACAATTCAATGTAAAAGTTCCAGGTCAACCTACAATCGTAGTGTCTGGAAATAAAATGGATGGAAGAGCAAGAGCTGCTATTGCGAAAGCAACTAGAGGTGATGTTGTTGTAATTTCTGAAATTAAAGCAAGTTTTGTAGGAATTGATCAAGTTGCGAAAAGAGTTTCGCCTTGTACTTACGAAATTCAATAATAAAACAATATTTTGAGTTTAGTAATAAACCAAATAAAAACGAATAGGATGAATTGGAGAAATAGTATTGCAATTTTAGTAGTAGGTTTAAGTTCAACTTTTACCTTTGCTCAGTCTAATCTATTAAATGCTAAAACACCGGATCAAATCGGTAAAAAATCAGCAGCTGAAATCAGTGCAGACAATGATAAACCATTACCTTATGGTTACGTTCATGATAGAGATATTTTGATGGGTAAACGTACATGGGAAATTATTGACTTGGACGAAAGAGTGAATTTTCCTTTGTATTTCCCTGTTGATGGTGATGTAATTACATCGGTAGATAGAAAACCTTTATATACTGTTTTGGTTTCTGCTATCAAAGAAGGTAAAATTACAGAGGTTTACGATTCAAGTTATTTTACCACAAAAAAAACGTTGAAAGATATTGAATCTTCTTTGTTTAAAATTGATACTTCTGATGTAGGTAGAGATCAAATGAATGAAGATATTGAAGCGTATAGAAAAGGAAAAAAACAAATCTCTGAAGAGTACATTAGAAAAACTGAAATACAAGCGTACAATGTAGATTCTTATAAAGTAGCTGGTTATTGGTATTTTGACAAAAGACAAGGAGAATTAAAATACAGATTGTTAGGAATTTGTCCAATGGTACCAGACGTGTATGAAATGGACAATCCAAATCCTGAAATGATTGAATTATTTTGGGTGTATTTCCCAGCGTCAAGAGACGTGTTGCATGCTGCTAAAGCATTCAATGATCGTAACTCTGCTATGGCGTTTACCTTTGATCATTTGTTGAATGCAAGACGTTTCAACGGAGTAATTTATCAAGAAGAAAATGTGTATGGCGATCGTTTAATCAAAGATTACATGAAAGAAAATGCACAAATGCAATTATTAGAATCGGAACGCGTTAAAGAAAAAATTCGCGACTTCGAACAAGATATGTGGAATTATTAATAGTATTTCTCCAATTTCATTCGTAAAAACTCTTACCATTGGTAAGAGTTTTTTATTTTTACACCATGATAGATTATATAATCGTTGGAAATGGTTTGGCCGGAATCTCATTTGCTGAAATTGCATTGCATCACGGAAAGTCCATTTATGTATTTGATAACAATTCGCAACCTTCTTCGAGAGTAGCAGGTGGGTTATACAATCCTGTAGTTTTAAAACGATTTAGTGAAGTATGGAAAGCCAAAGAACAAATCGATTTCGCCTTTCCATTATACCACCGAATAGCGTCCAAATTGGGGGTGAAGTTTGATTATGAAATCCCTATCCTTCGAAAATTATATTCTATTGAAGAACAAAATAATTGGTTTCAAGCCGCTGATAAACCCAATCTGGCTCCTTTTTTAGAGGCTACATTAGTAAAACATTCCTACGAGCATATTGCTTCACCGTATCATTATGGAAAAGTCAATCATACGGGCTATTTAAACATTTCAATATTAATTGAAGCGTATACAAACTATTTAAAAAGTTTGACTTGTTTTAGTTCTTCTAGTTTTGAATACGATAAAATAGAATTTTTAAACGATGGAATTCGCTATAAAGGAATACAAGCGAAACACATCATCTTCGCAGAAGGCTTTGGGTTGCACGCTAACCCATTTTTTAACGATTTACCCTTAGATGGTACAAAAGGGGAATTATTGATTATTAAAGCACCTAATTTGAAATTGGATGCCGTAATAAAATCAAGTGTTTTTATATTGCCTATTGGAAAAGAAACCTATAAAGTAGGTGCAACATATGATTGGTCAGACAAAACCAATACACCTACTGCTGCGGGTAAACAAGAATTGGTCGATAAATTAGCGGATTTGTTATCCTGTGATTATGAAATTCTACAACATTTTGCGGGTGTTCGACCTACCGTAAAAGATAGACGCCCACTAGTTGGTACTCATCCTGAGTTTACACAATTGCATGTATTGAACGGATTGGGAACGCGTGGTGTGATGTTGGGGCCTTATTTAGCCAATCAATTATTTCAGCATATTGAAAACCAAATTCCGTTGGAAAAAGAAATAGATAGTACTAGATGTTATAAAAAAAACCGAAACTAATTTGTTTCGGTTTTTTATTTATCTTAAAGTAGCTTTCTTTTCTCCTTTATGTTGTTCCCAGTCTTTGTCATAACTAATAAACATATTGATCCAGATATTTCTGGATAATCTCATTATCACCGGCATAAAAACAATCAATGTGATAATAATTGCAATAAAATTGTTTATTAAATTCTTTTCTCCAACAAAGAAAAACGTAGTAATGAAAGCTGCAACACCAAATGCAATTCCAAGAGCATAACTTACATACATGGCGCCATAAAAAAAGGATGGTTCCATTTTATATTTCGTTCCGCAATGGCTGCAATTTTCGTGCATTTTATAAACATTTACTACATTATAGGGGTTTTGGTCTAAATACATGCTTTCTTCGTGGCATGTTGGACAACTTCCTGTTAAAATACTATTTAATTTGGATCCTTTTTTTAACATTTGCAAAATATTTTACACAAAGGTACAATAACAAACTTTTACATTTGTAACAAATATTACATATAACCATTTGTTTACTGAATTTTGAGTCTAGAGCAAGCATCTTTTTCTCTCAAGGACAGTTAAACATTTATACTAAATACATGTTAAACATACATAATTTATCGGTTTCTTTTGGGGGAACCTATCTTTTTGAAGAAGTTACTTTTCGACTAGGATCAGGAGACCGAGTTGGTCTTGTAGGAAAAAATGGCGCCGGAAAATCGACCATGCTCAAAATATTAGCCCGAGATTTTGCGCCCGATTCGGGACAAATTGCTACTGAAAAAGAGGTGAAAATGGGTTTTCTGCG
>DALYCS010000148.1:3297-3766 GCA_031973615.1 Flavobacterium sp.
AAAAGGAAGAACAGTATTAGAAGAAGCGTATCAGGCCTTTGAAGAAATCAAGCGTGCCGAATTTCGCATCGATGAAATCAACCACCAATTGGTCACCCGCACCGATTATGAAAGCCAGGAATATTCCGATCTCATTGAAGAGCTAAGCGATGTAACCCACCACTATGAAATGTTGGGCGGTTACAATTATATAGGCGACACTGAAAAAATTCTATTGGGACTAGGATTCAAGAGAGAAGACTTCGATAATCAAACTGACACCTTTTCGGGAGGATGGCGCATGCGTATTGACTTGGCTAAATTATTATTACAATCCAATGATATTTTACTATTGGATGAGCCCACGAATCACTTGGATATTGAAAGTATCATTTGGCTAGAAAGTTTCCTGAGAAATTATCCTGGAGTGGTAGTAATTGTATCTCACGATAAAATGTTTTTGGATAATGTGACCAATCGAACTATTGAA
>DALYCS010000149.1:0-3488 GCA_031973615.1 Flavobacterium sp.
ATAAATAAATCAAATGAATTTATATAAAATTAAGAAAATTTTTCAATCATTTTTTTACGAGAAGTAGCTTGTTTAGATTTTGCTACGTTCGCACTAAAACGACGAATAAATTCTTCTAATTCGGCTTTTTTCTCTTCAGCTTTCTTATTTTGTTGTGCTTTTTGACGCGCAGCTAATTGCGATGATTCGTACCAAAAAGTATAATTTCCTGAGTAATGTGTAATTTTTCCAAAGTCAATATCCGAAACATGCGTACAAACAGCATCTAAAAAGTGACGGTCGTGCGATACAACCAATACGGTGTTTTCATAATTGGCTAAGAAATTTTCCAACCATCCAATCGTTTCAAAATCCAAATCATTTGTAGGCTCATCCATGATTAAAACATCTGGATTTCCAAATAAAGCCTGAGCGAGTAACACACGAACTTTCAGCTTACCATCCATTTCACTCATCAAAGTATAATGATATTCAGCTCCAATTTCTAAGTTAGATAACATCGTTGCAGCATCACTTTCTGCATTCCACCCGTTCATTTCATCAAATTGCAATTGCAATTCACCAATTCGATTCGCATTTTCATCCGTATAATCAGCATATAAAGCATCCATTTCTGTTTTAACAGCATGCAAGACTTTATTACCCATCAATACCGTTTCCAATACCGTAAATTCATCAAATAAATTATGGTTCTGATTCAATACCGACATGCGTTTTCCAGGCTCCAAAATAACCCTTCCCGATGTGGGTTCCATTTCACCAGCTATGATTTTCATGAAGGTTGATTTTCCTGCGCCATTAGCACCAATGATTCCATAGCAATTTCCTTGCGTGAATGTAGTGTTTACCTCATCGAATAAGATGCGTTTACCAAATTGAACCGATAAATTTGAAACTGTTAACATTTTTGTAATTTTTATAAAACTGTTGCAAAAGTAGTAAAAATAGTAGATTTTTGAATCCAATATTGATATTTAATATGGGATTATTTTAACTGAATGTTAACAAGTAGGTTAAAATAATACCAATACATTTGTTTTTGAAATTCATAATCTATTGCATGATTAAAAATTACATTACATACACACTACCCTTATTTATTTTGCTAATTACTTGTTTCACTTCTTGTAAAAAGGAGTTTGAAGCAGACGATTATGTAGCCTATTTTGGTGGTGAGGTACAAAATCCAAAGGCTAATTTTGTTGTTTTTATGAAAGATAATGAAGTGATAGACACCATTTATCTAGACAAAAACAACCGTTTCCTGCATAAATTTGATTCATTAGCCCCGGGATTATATACTTTTAAACACGATCCTGAATACCAGTATGTTTATTTTGATAAAAATGACAGTTTAATGGTTCGATTGAATGCAATAGATTTTGATAATTCTATCGTGTTTTGTGGTCGTGGGGATGAAAAAAACAATTTCTTAATGGAAATGTATCTTAAGAACGAAGAAGACAAAGCTACTATGTATACTGTCTTTGATCGAAACGTTGGTTCCTTTCTTAAGAATATAGATTCTAGTTTTGCCATTCGAAAATCATTCTATTTAAAACGTAAAGCCGAAATTGGATGGGACGCTTCATTTGATTCCCTTGCCAAAGCGAGCTTGGATTTTCATCACATGACAAAAAAAGAAATTTACCCTTATGCACATCAGTTCAGAACGGGTGTAAATATTAGAAAGGCTTTACCTTCAGACTATTACGAACACAGAAAAACAGTCAATTATGAGTCGAATGATTTGATTAATTACTCTCCCTTTATTAAATATGTGAGTATGTTATTGAACAATATGGCTTATGAAAAAAACAAAGGAATTCTTGTTGAAAATTCGATTGAAAATAATATAGAAAAATTAAACCTTACACAACAACTCATTAAAAACGAGAAGACCAGAAACGTCGTTCTAAATAATGTGGCCATTATGTACTTATTAGAAGACCAAAATATGTACAACAACACTAAATTTATCGAACGTTATTTAGAACTATCGACTGATAGAGCTCTGGAAAAAGAAATTCGAACCATTTACACTGCTGTTCAAAAATTAAAAGTTGGCAATACTTTACCTAAAATTGATTTGGTCAATGCGAAAAATGAAAAAGTAAACTTACCCTCACTGATAACCAAGCCAACCGTCCTATATTTTTGGACTACACATGCTGAATCACACATGGCTATTGCCCACCAAAAAATAAATGTGTTACAAAAACAACATCCCAATTATAATTTCATAGCAATTAATATCGACGATACCCAACCCAATTGGAACGACGCATTAAAGAAATACCAACTTAACAATCATATTGAATTGCATGCGACCGATTTTGAAGCTATTCGAAACAAATGGGTCATAACCAAAATTCACCGGATTATCATTTTAAACGCGGATGGCACTATTAAAAACGGTTTTGCCAATTTGTTTGATGTGAACTTTGAAAACCAATTACACTAAAAAAGCGTTCCAATTAGAACGCTTTTTTTATAAGTATAGTTTAAGAAAATTATTTATTCCCTTTTTCGTAATCAGCAATAAATTGAGCAATACCAATATCGGTTAAGGGATGTTTCAACAATCCTGTGATAGAAGATAACGGTCCGGTCATTACATCGGCACCAATTTTAGCACAATTGATTACGTGCATGGTGTGACGTACTGAAGCTGCCAAAATTTGCGTTTCAAATCCGTAGTTATCATATATTTGACGAATTTCATCAATTAAATTTAAACCATCAGTAGACACATCGTCTAATCTACCTAGAAAAGGTGAACAATATGTAGCTCCTGCTTTTGCTGCCAATAAAGCTTGTCCAGCAGAGAAAATTAAAGTTACATTCGTTTTAATTCCTTTATCAGAGAAATATTTACATGCTTTCACACCTTCTTTAGTCATGGGTAATTTTACCACAATTTGCTCATGCAAATCTGCTAATTCTTCCCCTTCTCTAATCATGCCTTCTAAATCCATTGCGTTTACTTCAGCACTTACATCCCCGTCTACAATATTACAAATCGCTACGTAATGCTTAAGGATATTATCTTTACCTGTAATACCTTCTTTGGCCATTAACGAAGGATTTGTAGTTACTCCGTCTAAAATACCTAATTCTTGTGCTTCTTTAATTTGCTCTAAATTAGCAGTGTCAATAAAAAATTTCATCTTGATAAATTTAATGTGTTGTTTGTTGTTTGAATTGCAAAAGTATGAAATAGGATGAGAATACCATAAAAAAACCGCTCCAAAAAATAACTTACAATTTATAATGATTCATCAACATTTTTTCATAAAATGTATCCGGTAAAACGCGTTTCAATACAATAGAAAATTTTTGCATAAAGGCACCTACCTTATAATGTATTTTAGGCTGCTTTGTATTGATAATACGGTAAATTGCTTCTGCCATTTCATTAGGATTACTACCACTATCTACGTGTCCATCCATTTCTTTTAGGGTATTACCATAAGGTAATTCATATG
>DALYCS010000149.1:3498-3763 GCA_031973615.1 Flavobacterium sp.
GCCGATCCTTTTAGTACAGGTGCGTGGTACCTACCCCCTGCAATATTTGTAGCAAAGTCACCTGGAGCAACATTCGTAATTTGAATTCCAAAAGCTTTGACTTCCATACGAAGTGCTTCAGTAATCAACTCTAACGCACCTTTTGAAGCTGAATAAATTCCTCGGTACGGCAATCCCATATAACCTGCTATCGAGGTAATATTGATTATTAATCCCGATTTTTGCAAACGCATTTGAGGCAATACAGCCTTCATAACCTCTATAG
>DALYCS010000150.1:0-237 GCA_031973615.1 Flavobacterium sp.
TGAAAATCAGAAATTCATAATTGAAAATACACCAAAATGTACCGAACCGCCAACAATGCTCAAACCAAAAGATGAAGATTTTATTGTAATAGAATGTATTGAAAAGAATGGTAATCTATATTTATTGTTGAAAAATTATAAAGGAATTTACGACTCATTTAAAGTATTGGAATTATATCGAAATAAGCCAATTGAAGCTGGAGAAAGCGCATTTGATTATACTTTGAAGTTGACTCG
>DALYCS010000150.1:247-3761 GCA_031973615.1 Flavobacterium sp.
GATACGAGAATAAAATTATAATTGTAATATTTAAATGAATTTTAAAAATGTAATAATTGGGATTATGTGCTTGATTGGAGCATATGTATATTTTAAATATTTCAATCATTCACACTTCGATGATAAAAAGAAACAGAAACTAGAAGATGAAGGCTTATCAGATTCTTTAATTGACAACATCAGCCTAGCAGATGATGTGCGAGATTTTAAAGGAAAAATAGGTGGCTACGGTCTTATTATAATTGGTTTACTTATGATATTTATTGAAATTAAAAGATTTTTAAATTTTAGCATATAACACGTTTGCGCGGATTTACAATCCGTGCCCACTTCGCTCCCATTAAACCAACAACCAAATAATATTAATCAAACAAAACTTAGGATCAAAGCCCCAAATAAGTTGTAAAATAATAACTGACGTTGTTATAATAATTGGTTTTTTATATTGAATTACTATTTCTTTCATAATTTTTTACTGTTTTATTCTAGAAAACACATACTGCATTTCAGATGCAATTTGTAAACTACGTTCGGCATATTTTTCGTTCATTACTTCGGTATCATCAAAAGCTTTTGGATCGTCGTACTTGATTGAAAATCGGGCTTCTGCCCCAAAAACCATTGGACAACCTTCGTCGGCATTACTACACGTCATGATGGCTGCAAAATCACTTTTCGGATTAAAATCATCGAAATAGGTTTTTGAAAAACCAATAATGGGATGTTGATTTTGATGAAATTTTATAGCATATACTGGATTTTGTTCTTGGCTTATTTTTTGAATTTGAAATCCTTGATTCGTTAAGGTTTCAGCTACTATTGGAAACATTGCGGTGGCTTCTGTTCCGCCAGAATAGCAAAAAACATTTTTAATTGTGAATTGAAACGCCATCGTTTGTGCCCAAATTTGAGCCAAATGACTTCGTCTAGAATTGTGTGTGCAAATGAAATTCAATCGAATTTCTTCTTGATGATTGACTTTATTTTGAATGTAAGCTATCAAAGGGTTTAAAACTTTCTTTCGTTCTTCTGAAACTTCAATTTTAGTAATGGATTTGATAGTTTTTGATAAATTTTCAAACATAATTATTTTCTTTAACCACAAAGCGCACTAAGAAGGCACAATGAGCACAATGATTTTTTTATCTTTTTTTATAGTGACAAAAAATGAAATTCTGTATCGTATCAAAAGGCGTTTCATGATCTTCTGTAAAACAATTTTCTAATTCAAAATCTTCGCCAAAAACAGCTTCCATTTTTTCAACTGAATATTGTGTTATTGGCAAGCCACTACATTTTAAAGGTCCATCTTCAGAAAAGGTTCCAATAATAAAATTGGCATTTTGATTGGTATTTGCAATTACATTATTTTTATATTGTTCAATATCAATGGCTTCTGTGAAAAAATGAAAAGATGCTCTATCGTGCCAAACTTCAAATTTTTCATCCGAATGAAAATACAAACTATCCGAAACTATAAAAGTGACATTCTTAGCGTTATCTCCTAATCGCTTTTTAGCACGTTCAATGGCTGCTTCTGAAATGTCTAATAAGAATAAATTCGTATACCCTAAATCCAATAAACTATCAATCAAATAACTATCTCCTCCTCCAATATCAATGATTTTGGCATCTTTAGCTACTTTACAAGCTTGAATTAGTTGAATGGATGTTTGAGGTTGCTTTTGAAACCAACTTACTTCATTTTCTGCTTTTGTAGTAAAAACAGTTTCCCAATGTTGTTTTTTAGTATTTTCCATATTAACAACAACCTGATTCTGGTGAACAACAAGATGTTTCTTTTGATTTCCACTCGCCTACTACTGGCTGCATTTTATCGGCAGGAATACCACAATGATCATTTGCCAAACATGTTGTTTGTTTAGAAATTAATTGAAAAATACCGTTTTGAAAATCAAGTCCAAATTTCCCTATAGTTTGAGCATCTTGGTATTCTACTTCCAATTCTAAATCAGCATTTTCAAATAATTTCTCAGAAGCATTGATGATTTTATGTACTTTTTCAGAATTTAATCGGTGTTCTATATCGCCGGCAAACCAAACTTGAAAAGTAATTACTTTTTCCTCACGCACTACATTACCACAATCAATAAAGTTTTTGGTAAGCAACCCCATTTCTGTAATATGAAAATGAGGCGGTACAAAAGTACCATTAGGCAATTGAAAGGCAATATCGTTGATTGAATCAATAGTTGATATAAATTGAGATAATTTCATGTTTTATAAAGGATTAATAATAAATTAACAACATTTGTTTTTTAGTGTATGACGAATCGCTCCAAAGTGATTTTCTATTGTAAGTATGGTATCCGGATTGAGGCAATAACAAATTGCTGTGCCTTCAATCGTTCCTTTAATAATATTGGCATTTTTCAACTCCTTCAAGTGTTGCGATATGGTGGGTTGCGCTAATGGCAATTCGTTTACAATATCGCCACAAATACACGAATCAACAGAGAGCAAATAATCGACTATGGCAATTCGTGCCGGGTGTGACAATGCCTTAAACAACGAAGCCAATTCGTTTTGTGCCACTGAAAAAGAATCTGATTTTGAAGCTCCCATGATTTTTTTTATTTATATATTGCAATATTACAATAAACAAATACAATAAACAATAAAAAAATCCCGAAATTGCTTTCGGGATTTAAAATATTTAAGAAATTAAGAGATTATTTACCTCCTTTTTCCATTTTAGCTTTTAATTCAGCAAGAATATCGTTGTTGTCTCCTAATGTAGACGTCTGAGCAGGCGCTGAAGTATTTTCAGTTACTGTTTTTACGATTTTCTCTTCTTCTTCTCTGAAGATAGCTGTATGCGAAGCTACTACTCTTTTGAATTCTTTGTTGAATTCAATCACTTTAAAGTCAGCAGTATCTCCTTTTTTCAATTTTTTACCGTCTTCTTTTTCCAAGTGACGTGTAGGAATGAAAGCAACGATATCATCACCAAATTCTACAGTAGCCCCTTTGTCAACGATTTCAGCAATACTTCCGTTGTGGATCGTTCCAACAGCGAATGCATCTTCGTATTTATCCCATGGATTAGCAGTAGTTTGTTTGTGACCTAATGATAATTTACGTCCTTCAACATCTAATTCCAATACCACAACGTCTAATTTTTCACCAACGTTGATAAATTCTGATGGGTGTTTGATTTTCTTAGTCCAAGATAAATCAGAAATATAAACTAAACCGTCGATACCTTCTTCTAACTCTACGAAAATTCCGAAATTAGTAAAGTTTCTAACGATTCCTGTATGTTTAGAACCTACTGGGTATTTAGCTGTGATATCTGTCCATGGATCTTGCGTCATTTGTTTGATACCTAAAGACATTTTTCTTTCGTCTCTGTCTAAAGTTAAAACAACAGCATCAACAACATCACCAATTTTCATAAAATCTTGTGCACTTCTTAAATGCGTAGACCAAGACATTTCTGAAACGTGGATCAATCCTTCAACACCTTCTGCAACTTCTATAAACGCACCAT
>DALYCS010000151.1:0-3745 GCA_031973615.1 Flavobacterium sp.
AGTGATCAAAGACGAGTTGGCGGAAGTAAAAGATAAATATGGCGATGAGCGTCGTTCACAAATTGAGTATTCAGGTGGTGATGTTAGTATTGAAGATTTAATTGCTGATGAAAGTGTAGTTATTACTATTTCTCATGCAGGATATATTAAACGTACTTCTTTATCGGAATACAAAACGCAAAATAGAGGTGGGGTTGGTCAAAAATCTGCAGGTACTAGAGATCAAGATTTCTTAGAGCATTTATTTGTAGCAACCAACCACCAGTATTTGATGTATTTCACTCAAAAAGGAAAATGTTATTGGATGCGCGTGTACGAAATTCCAGAAGGAACAAAAGCGAGTAAAGGTCGTGCGATTCAAAACTTGATCAATATCGAAAGTGATGATAAAGTGAAAGCTTTCATTTGCACTCAGGATCTAAAAGACGAAGAGTACATCAACAGTCACTATGTGATCATGGCCACTAAACAAGGTCAGGTAAAGAAAACGCCATTAGAACAATATTCTCGTCCGCGTCAAAATGGTATCAATGCGATTACTATTAAAGAAGACGACGAGTTATTAGAAGCAAAATTAACGACAGGTAACAGCCAGGTGTTACTTGCGGTTAAGTCGGGTAAATTGGTTCGTTTTGAAGAAGAAAAAACACGTCCAATGGGAAGAACAGCTTCGGGTGTTAGAGGGATTACTCTAGCCGATGAAAAAGATGAAGTAATTGGTATGGTATCTATTGATAAAAATGATGTCACTGAATCACAAATCCTTGTAGTAACTGAAAATGGTTATGGAAAACGTACCAAATTAGTTGATGACGATGGAGAAGATGTTTACCGCATCACAAATCGTGGTGGTAAAGGAGTGAAAACATTGAACATTACCGAAAAAACTGGTTCCCTTATTGCTATTAATAATGTTACTGATGCAGATGATTTGATGATCATCAATAAATCGGGTTTAACGATTCGTATGATGGTATCTGATTTGCGTGTAATGGGAAGAGCCACTCAAGGTGTTCGATTGATCAACATCAAAGGAACAGATTCAATAGCGGCTGTAACCAAAGTTCTTCGCGAAGAAGAAGGCGATGAACTTCTTGAAGTTATAGAAGGAGAAGTTGCCAACGATTCTGAGGACGAACCAACAGATGAAGTACAAGAATAAATTTGCATAAAGAGCCCAATTTTATTTGGGCTTTTGTTTAACCAAGTATACTAAAATGAAAAAACTTATTTTAAGCGCAACGTTACTTTTATCAGTTGCGACCTTTGCTCAAAAAGATGAGCTAAAAGCATTAAAGAAAATTTATGCGAAAGAAGAAATTACGGATAAAGATTTAGAAGCGTACAAAGCAGCTAGTGATGCCTTACAAGGCTTAGCTGTTGAAGAATCGGATAAAGTGTATGCTAAATTTTATAAAGTAATGTATCCTACTGTTGTTTTGGCTTCCAAAGGAGCTAAAGCAACACCGCAAGAACAAATGGGGATGTATACACCCGCTTTCATTAAAGAATATGGTGCTGTAATTGATGAAACGATTGCTTTCGAAAAAAAATCGGGTAAAAAAATCTATACTGATGATTTGATAATAGAAAAAAGCCAATTCAAACAAACGATGACCACGATGGGTTTGTCGTTAAATACAGCAAAAAAATACAAGGAAGCGGCAGTCTTTTTTTATAACTTGTATTTATTTGATAAAACTACCGAAGGTAAAGCGCTTCAAAATGCAGCGATTTTATCGGTACAAGGTGAAGATTATACTTCTGCCGTTAAATATTATGAAGAATTGGAAGGGAGTGATTATTTAAACAATGGAGTAATTTATTTTGCTGTTAATAAAGCCACTGGAAATGAAGAAGAAATTGCCACTAAAGCAGATCGTGATAAATTTCTTTCTTTAAACTTGTATGAAAAACCACGTGATTATAAGGTGAGTGAAGACAAACCAGAAATCATGCGTATTTTGGCATTATTGTACAAACAAAATAACGAATTCGATAAAGCTAAAGATGTATATTCAAGAGCTCGAATTTTAGCGCCTGCTAACGAAGAACTAAAAAAAGGAGAGTTTGAATTGTATTATGGTTTAGGATACAATGGTTTAAATGAGGAAGAAAAATTGGTAAATGAAATCAATGCTTCAAGAGCTGACAAAAAGAAATTTGACGCTTTAATGGCCAAAAGAAAACAAATGTTTTTAAATACTATTCCAAATTTTGAAAAAGCCTACGAACTTAATCCAACGGATGCGAATACAAAAAGTATTTTGAAAATGGCTTACGAAGTAACCGGTCAAGCTGATAAAGCTAAAGCTATGCAATAATTGAGGGAATACTTCCCAAATCAAATTTTAAAACGACCAATATTATTGGTCGTTTTTTTTCTTTTTTTCACTTCCCATCATTAAAAGAACTGCGCCTACTAATCCAATAATGACTAATGCAAATACGCCAATCATTATAAATGTTCCGTTGTTGTGAGAATAGAGTGGTACAATAAGTTTGTTCATGACTATAAAGGTTTAGATCTTTCAAAAATAAGCCATAACTATTAGTATATTCATGATAATTGTCATGCTACAAAAATTTATGGTCTTCAGAATTTATGGAGCAATTTTCTTTTTTACCATACCATTTGTATCTGTTTTTTGCTACATAATCGTACAAAAGATCACGAATTCCAGAAGGCGTAAATCTAAATATTGTGGCAAGGGTAAAAATACCCTGAAGATTTTTTGCTATTTCTACTGCAGCATTAGATTTGTAATAATAAGCGATACCTGGTTCATATAAAACAATACTGTCAATAGCACTCGACTGAATGCCTATATGTTTTAGAAGGCGTTGGCCCAATTCGGATTGCAATGCCACAAAGCGAAAAACATCTGATTTGTCGTGTTTTATAATATACTGTACTGAAGCGTCACACAAGTTGCACACGCCATCAAATAAAATGATTTTTTTCCCTTTTGGTAATTCTGATAGCTCCATAATTTGATGAAATGGTTAAACAGGTTGCACATACTGCAATAGATCTAAGCTTACTTTTGAAGTAAAAACACCATAATTGACTGTGGCTTTGTTTTTTTCAATGGCATCTATTGTACCAATAGCTTTTCCGTCAATCATTCGCACGCGATCGCCAACTTTTAAAAGAACTTTTGGTTTATTTTCTTCTTCTATTTTGGCATTGATCTTTTTCTCTTTTTTGACGGTTCGAATAGCTTCCACTTTTACGTTTACTTCTTCCACCACCTTTTTTTGAATGACCTCTTTTGCTTTCTTTTCTTTAGCCGATATTTTTTTTCGTTTGGAATTTTCAATTTCAATCATTTTTAGAAAATCACCAATCAATGTTTTTTTGTCTTTATTGTTAAAATAGCTTTCTGAAATATCATCAATTTTTTGGCCTATATAAATCAGGCGTTGGTTGGCATCATACAGTTCTTGATAGCGCTCCAATTTATCTTGAATTTTAGCATTTATGGTTTCCATTTTTTTGCTTTCTTCACGTGCTTTGGATTCCTCTTCTTTTAAATTTAAGGATGTTTTTTCGAGTTTAGATCGCTCTTTTTGCAAGGTAGCAATGGTTTTGTCAAACCGTACTTTTCCAACTTCAATTTTCTTTTTTGCACGATTGATCAATCCGAAAGGGATGCCGTTTTTTTGAGCTACTTCAAACGTAAAAGAACTTCCCGCTTGGCCTAAAATTAATTTATACATGGGCTCCAACGATTTTTCATCA
>DALYCS010000152.1:0-3692 GCA_031973615.1 Flavobacterium sp.
CTCCATCAAATAAATGATTACTATCGGGCAAATACTTGATATAGTCCTCCGAAATTTGATGAATCATCTTATCCGAAACAGGAAACTGCAATTCATCAAAAACATCTTTTAACCGATAATAACGTAAGTGCTCATGCGAAATTTCATTAACTTGATACAATTTCCAATAATGTTGATTTCTGGGAATATAATGGCGTAAAAAATCGGATAACGAAATCTTAAAATCTTGCTCTTTGAAAATAATTTCAAAAGCATAAGCCGAATTTTTATCAAAATCCCAAAGTGTATGATCTAGATCAAAAAAAAGGTGTTTCTTATGTTTAAAATTTTGCAAGAGCGGTTATTTTTTAGAAACTATTTCGGCATTTTCAATATTATAGATCCAATTGTCTACATCGGTTTCATTAACTTTAAATATTCCTTTTATAGTCAAATAGGTGTCGGTTTTAAGTTTGGGCAAGCCTCCTTTAAATTTCAAACCCGTAATAGTCTCGGGTCCCGATTTGCCACAAAAAAAACAAGAAGCAAAAACATTTTTGCTCAAGGCATAGTTTTTAGCATCAATTGGCACGATAAAACCTGTCAAACAAACTGTTTTATTGTGGTAAGATTTCAATTTTAAATTGACTTGTGGAAATTCTACCTCTCCATAAGTAGCGTGTTTTTTTCGAATGTATTTGATATCACCTAATAATTTCCAAGTGAGTGTGTCATTAGTTATAGTTGTGTTATCTTTCGATAACGATTGGGTCTTAGTGTTTTTTTCAAAACTCAATAAAGAAATAAATACACACAAAGCAACCAAGAATTTAATATAATTACGCATTAGCTAATGTTTTTGAAATATTTAAATTATAGGCTTTTATGGCAGGAATTAATGCTGCAATACTACCAACTAATAGCGTTATTACTAACAAAATACCTTCTTTTTGCCATAAAAAAGTATAGGGATCAAAACTCATTTTAAAATCTGCCTCTGAAGCATTCGAAAGCATGCTAAGCGCAACCCTTCCGGTAATGGATCCAAAAACAAATCCCACAACACAAAGCAATATACTTTCGAACATTACAATTTGCAACAATTGAAATCTTTTAGCGCCATTGACGCGCAACAACGCAAATTCTGGTTCACGTTCTTTTAGAGAAGTATAGAGTGCAATAAAAATCGAGATTCCAGAAATTACCATGATACCGTAGGCTAAATATTGCAGTGCTGTTACACCAATACCAAATAAACCAAACAATCGATTGACTTCAAAAGCTGGAGATACGGCTTGCATTTTTGTATTTTGTGGAATTACGCGCTGCCACGTCAATTTTGCCATTTGATTGCGAATTTTCAATAACACTGCGGTTACTTCCATATTGGGTTCGTCAATAGTTAGATCCTCTTCTTCATGCTCATGTTCACCCGCTTCTTCGTGCTCATGTTCACCCGCTTCGTGAATGTGACCCTCTTCACCATGGGCCGGATTTTCTTCATGCTGGTGGTGCATTTGCCAAACGGTAGGAATGGTACAAACTATTAAATTATCTACGACTTTTCCTGTTTCAGATGCAATTCCAACCACCTTGTAAGCATAATCTTCATGAACTTCTCCTTCTTCAGCATCACCATGAGATCCATAAAACTCATCCCCCACTTTTAAACTTAATTTTTGTGCTATTTCACTACCAACAACCACTTCAAAGTTCTTTTCAAAGAGCACACCGTCAGTAACTTTGGCATTATATTTTGACAAGTAATCAGGGGTAGTTCCCAAAATTTTATACCCTCGATAATTGTCGCCAAAGGCAAGTGGGATTGCTTTTTCAACAAAGGGATGGTTCATCCAAACTTTTGCCGAATCATAACTAATATTTCCTGTAGGTGCATCCACTTGATAAACCGATGACAAAATTAATTGCAACGGACTTCCTTGGGCGCCCAATACCAAATCGACATTTTCTATATTACTTGAAAACTTATCTTCGAATTGCTTTTCAAGTAAAATAAGTGTGGTAATAATAGCAACGCTCGAGGTCAACAAAACAACGCTCAAAACGGTATTTAATGGTTTGAACCAAATATTTTTCCAAGCTAATTTTGCAATCATATCAACGTAATTTTATTGATAAATTTTTCTTTAATTCGACTATCGTGTGTTACTATCAATAAAGCTGCTTTATACTCTTTGGAAAGTGACGTAAGCAACTCTATTACTTTTTCTGCATTTTTATCGTCTAAACTAGAAGTAGGTTCATCGGCCAATAGAACTTTAGGCTCATTCATTAAAGCACGAGCAATAGAAACACGTTGTTGTTGTCCAACACTTAACTGACTTGGTTGTTTGTTAGCTTGTTCTGCAATGTCTAATTTTTGAAGTAATTCTTTAGCTCTAGCTTTATGTTTTTTTCCAGAGGCCAACCAACTTGCCATTTCTAAATTTTCTAAAACAGAAAGTGATGCAATAAAGTGCGATTTTTGAAAAACTACTCCAATGTGTTTGCCTCTAAAACGATCGGTTCTTTTTTCAGACAACGAAACGATATTCGTATCATCAATACATATTTCACCTGTAGTTGGGGATAACAAACCAGCTAAGATATGTAAATAGGTCGTTTTTCCTTTGCCCGAATCGCCCGTAATTAATAACGTACTACCCGCTTCACAATACAAATCTGGAAAAATAAATTCCTGTTCCTTGCTGTATGAAAACCGTATGTTTTTTGTACTTATCATTCTTATATTAACCTAAATTTAGAGTTGCAATATAGTAAATTCGTTATTAAAATTTCTTAAATATTTTGTAATAAAAAAACCTTGTGCATATAGCTAAGCACAAGGTTATTTGTAAACAAAAATACTATTCTGAATCGTGTGTACACAAACCAACTATAGTATGAAACACATCATGTAAATTCCCTAACGCCTTTGTTATTGTTGCATCACTAGCTTTAGCTTTCACTAATTTATCCAAGGCTTTGCTTTCTTTTGCTAATGTATTAACAGCTGCAATAATTTCTTTTTTATGAAACGGAGTTGGAATTATGTTCGTTTTTAATGCCATTGCTTTTTCAGCCATTTCAGCACTTCGCTCTTTTATAGGTTGCAGGTTGCCTTCCTCACTTGGATGAAAGGTTTGTGACATTACCTTATGAAAAGCTTTAATTTCTGGCCAAGAGGCAAACGTATCCGGTTTTGGTAGTGCCGCTTTGTAGCGATGACTCACTTCGGTCCAATTTACCACATTCCATAATGCGGCTAGATAATCGGCTCTTTTATTTTGATATTTTAGATAATAAGCATGCTCCCACACATCTATCCCTAAAATAGGCATTCCTTTTACCTCTGCAACATCCATCAAAGGATTATCTTGATTCGGGGTAGATGCTACTAGTAATTTTCCTTCTTTAGAAACTACTAACCAAGCCCAACCCGAGCCAAAACGACTCGCTCCTGCTGCATTTAGTTTTTCTTTTAACCCGTCTAAACTTCCAAAAGTCTCTTCAATTGCTTTTTCTAATTCGGGCGACATTTTTGTATTTTTTTCGGGCGTTAAAACTGACCAAAATAATTCGTGATTAAAATGACCCCCAGCGTTATTCCTAATTGCCGGAGAAAGTGTTGAAATTTTTGCAAAAATTTCGTTTAAGCTAGCTTTTTCATTTTCAGTTCCAGCAATTGCGGTATTCAAATTTTTTACATAAGC
>DALYCS010000153.1:0-2796 GCA_031973615.1 Flavobacterium sp.
CCTTCGTTCAATAATAATTTTATAAACTCTGTATGGTGCAACACTTCGTAATTCCCTCCCAATTCTGGATACTCATTTTTTAAAGTGTTGAAACAATGCGGACAAGCCGTTACAATGCGTTTCACCTCGTAGGCATTCATTACTTCAATATTCGTTACCGCTTGCATTTGAAACAAAAATTCATTTCCAGCACGCTTTGCAGGATCACCTGTACAACTTTCTTCTGTTCCTAAAACAGCAAAAGAAACATTAGCACGATTTAATATTTTAACAAAAGCTTTCGTTATTTTTTTAGCTCTATCATCAAAACTCCCTGCACATCCTACCCAAAACAAGACCTCGGGTTGTTTCCCTTGAGCCATCATTTCGGCCATTGTAGGCACGATTAAATTTTCTGACATTGTAGAATTGGTTTTATGGTTAAATAGGTAAAAACTATATGTCCCTTTTATTTGATTTTATTGTTCGTCATCGAATACTTGAATTGTTACTTCTTTATCGACTAAATCCGTAAATTTACCATTATATCGGGTTGCTTTTACTAAGTGGTTGTCGATCCAATGGTAATTTCCACCTCTAGGTTTTCCCATTAACATACCATGGTATTTGAATCCGTATTTTTGAAGCCAAGCTTCTGTTACTGCTCGATGTTCTTCGGTTCTTGAAGTAAAGAAAAAGATAATATGACCTTCATCATACCATTTATTCAAGGTTGCTAAGGCATCGGGATAAACCGCAGCAGTAACCATCCTCTCGGGCTCTTCATTCGGAATATCATCACAAATGGTTCCATCAATATCGATTAAATAATTTTTTATTCCTTCGGGTAATATCGGACTTAAATATTCTCCATTTACAGACAATGCCTGTAATTTCCCTTCAATTTCTTCTTGTTTCATTATAATAGTTGTTGTGTTTATGCTTCGTTAGACCAATTTAATCGATCCATTTGATTGTATTGCCATGGGGCACCATTATTCTCGATATTTGTCATTACTGTGTTTAATTCAGTGGGAGCAGCACTTTGCTCCATTACTAAATAACGACGCATGTCGATGATAATGGATAACGGACTAATGCTAATAGGACATTCCTCCACACAAGCATTACAAGATGTACATGCCCACAATTCTTCTGTAGTGATGTAATCGTTTAATAACGATTTTCCATCCGGAATAAATACCCCTTTGTTTGCATCCATGTTTTTACCCACTTCTTCTAATCGGTCGCGCGTATCCATCATTATTTTACGAGGAGATAATTTTTTACCGGTTTGATTGGCAGGACATGAAGATGTACAACGCCCGCACTCGGTACAGCTGTATGCATTTAATAATTGTACCCAATTTAAATCTTGCACATCAGAAGCACCAAATTTTGCCGGTACAGCTTCTGGATTGGCAGGGGCAGCAAACGGATCTGCATTTGGATCCATCATTAATTTCACTTCGTTGGTCACACTTTCTAAATTATCCAGTTTACCTTTGGCATTCAAATCAGCATAAAAAGTATTGGGAAAAGCTAATAAAATATGAAGGTGTTTTGAAAAATATAAATAGTTTAAGAAAATTAAGATCCCAATAATGTGCAACCACCATGAAGCTCGTTCAATGACTACCATTATCCCTTCACTCATTCCATTAAAAAGCGGTGCTATAAATTGAGAAATTGGAAAACTACCTACTTTATCATAATGTCCAATACCCAATTGTTGTAAATGTAAATCGGCTGCATTCATAACAAGAAATAAAGTCATCAAGACGACTTCAAAATATAAAATATAATTGGCATCCTTTTTTGGAGCACCTTTTAAATCTGAACTTGCAAAACGGGCTAATTTGATTGCATTTCTTCGTATCCAAAATACAAACACAGCAAATAAAACTAATACTGCTAATATTTCAAACGAAGCAATCAATACATCATAAAAACCACCCATGAACGACAATATTCTATGGGTCCCAAAAAGTCCGTCAATGATGATTTCTATCACTTCTATATTGATGATAACGAAACCGGCATACACAATGATATGAAGAATGCCCGCAACAGGACGTTTCACCATTTTTGATTGACCAAAAGCGATCATCATCATGTTTTTCCAGCGCTCCGAAGAATTATCTTTTCGATTGACATCGCGCCCCAAATTGATATTACGGATAAGTTTTTTTACATTCATTGTAAAATACCCCACACCAATTGCTAATACAAGAGCAAATAATATATTGTCTAAAAAACTCATAAAAGGATTCGTTTATTTTTTAATTGTATCGTTTACCGGAGTCACATACGGTTTATTTTTTTTTCCAAACAGGGAAACGTTTACATAACGAGTTGGATGCAAGCGAACATCTTGTAGCAACAACTCTAATTCTTTGGATGTTTTAGAAAAATTAGTGTATAATGCATCATCCTTGATTAATTTACCAATAGTGCCTTTTCCTTGCTCTAATTCGGCCATAATTTTATCAACATTAGCCAGTGTTTTTTCTAAATTTCTAACTGTTTGACCCAAATTAGACTTGGCTAAAGAATCTGAAATTTGCGCAAAATTACCAGCCGTTTTATCAAATTTAGAAACCATGCTATTTAAATTGGATTTATTTGTCGCAATCAATTCATTAATATTTTTAGATGCCACACTAAACTCGGCTAATGTAGCATCAAGTGAAGCTATACTATTTTTAAGATTCTTACGTGTATTTGAATCTAAAATATCGTTAACATTTGTAAATAATACATCTGCATTTTCTAACAATTCTTGAATTTTTGCTTGCAAGGGTTCTAATTGTTGGG
>DALYCS010000153.1:2806-3680 GCA_031973615.1 Flavobacterium sp.
ATCAGTTAATCCTAATTTACTCGAAGCTTGAAGATAATCACCAGAAACGGTATAATTCTTGTCTAAGAGATTGGGTTTAATTGCAATTTGTCTACCACCCACTATACCCGAATCATAAATTTCTGCGATACTGGATTTAGAAATAGGAAAATCGGTAGTAATGTGTAATTCTACCAAGAGTTTTCCATCGGGATTGATGGTTATTGAATTAACCTTTCCTATGGTCAATCCGTTTAAGGTTACGGGAGCAGAGGTTGCTAATCCGGCTACATTTTCATATACCACATATAATTTGTTACTGGAATCGAATAAATTTTTTCCTTTCAAAAAATTATATCCCCAAAGGAACATAAGAATCGACATAATAACTAATACGGCCGTTTTAATTTCTCTTGATATTTTCAAAATTGAATATTTTAAACAAAATTAATCTTTTATTTTATTTTAGTTGCCTCTGAAACGCTTATTTTTTTACCATCTTTATACGCTACCACAAAAGCCGATTCAAAGCCTTTTTTCTTAGCTTCTTCTAGTCTTTTTTGGATGACGTCATATTTTTTTTCTTGCGCAAAATAATACTTAAATAATTTTCCAGCGGGTTCTTTAAAAATCGGATACAAACCTTTGAAATCGACTGCAGTTGGCTCTAAATCACTCGGACTTGCCGAAATCTGTACTTTAAAAACAATTCCTTTGGTGCTATGTGCTACTGGTTTCGGTGTTTCTTTGACTACTGGTTTTTCTTTAGCCACAGGTTTTTCGGTATCAGCAGCGACTACAGAAGCTGGTTTGGCGGTTTTATTTGACGCAAAAAATTCTTTTTTATATTGCAAAATAGAGCTCGCTATGGCTTCTGCTAATTTGTTTTGACCTC
>DALYCS010000154.1:0-345 GCA_031973615.1 Flavobacterium sp.
AGAGCACCTCGTTTACACCGAGGGGGTCGGGGGTTCGAACCCCTCATCGCCCACAAATAAAAAGCACTTCATTTGAAGTGCTTTTTTATTTATAAAATTTTGGAAGTCGTAAATTACAACTTTCTACGTTTTTTTTCTTTCGTAATCAAATTGAGCTCTCTACTGGTTTGCCCAGCTACTGAAGTGTTTTCTTGAGCTCTTCTAATTAAATAAGGCATCACATCTCGTACGGGTCCAAAAGGCAAGTATTTCGCTACGTTATAATTGTGTGCTGCTAAATTAAAACTAATATTATCGCTCATACCTAATAATTGTCCGAAAAAGATACGCTTGTCGTCTTTAGAA
>DALYCS010000154.1:396-1132 GCA_031973615.1 Flavobacterium sp.
CCTTTTTCATCTAACAACCGCATCAATGCATAGGAACTCTCTTCGTTATGCGTTCCGGCAAAAATAGCCATGTGATCAAGATGTTCAATCATATACAAAACAGCAGCATCATAATTGACATCTGTAGCTTCTTTAGAAATACAAATGGGTGACTTTATTCCTTTTATGGCGGCACGTTCGTTTTCTTTTTCCATATAAGCCCCACGAACCAATTTCATTCCGATATGAAATCCTTCCATTTTGGCTTGTTCGTGCAATTGTTTCAAATAATCCAAACGATCCCAACGGTACATTTGCAACGTATTGAACACGATTGCCTTTTGTTGATTATACTTTCGCATCATGTCAGTTACCAAAGCATCAGCGGCATCTTGCATCCAACTTTCCTCCGCATCAATTAACAACAAAACATCTTTTTCAAAAGCAGCTTTACAAGCCGTATCAAAACGAGTGATTATGCGTTGCCATTCGTCCTGCTCTGCCACAGACAATTGAGCCTTTTCACCTACTTTTTCGTATAAATCAATCCGACCAAAACCTGTAGGCTTAAATACTGCAAAAGGAATAGCTTCCCGCTCTTTAGCAAATTCAATGGTTTTTAATGTCATGGCCAAAGCGGCATCAAATTGACTTTCTTCTTCTTTTCCTTCCACTGAATAATCCAAAACTGAAGACACTCCTTTGGTATACATTTTATCCACTACTTTCAAACAGTCCACTTCATTTATACCTCCAC
>DALYCS010000154.1:1158-3653 GCA_031973615.1 Flavobacterium sp.
TCAAAAACCGTAGCTCTAATTAATCCCTCAACTGGCAAATGCGCTTTCAAAGCCAAATTTGTAACTGAAGTTCCTATCTTTACAAGAGATTGACTCCCAATCATTTTAAATAAGAAATACGCTCTTTTTAACTCCGTATCACTTTTTAAAGAAAAAGCAACTTGGGTATTGTCAAATATTTTATTCATGATATTTTTGATAAAAAGTGACACAAATATACATCGGATTTTACGAATTATAAATAAAATTTGCCTTATTTTGCAATAAAATTCAAGCTTTCACATGCAAACAATTTCAGGGACCAATTACGATATTTTTTTTGGAGCTACAGGATATGAAACCCTAGCAACTCTATTGCTTCCATCACACTATTCTAAAACTTTTATTTTAGTTGATGAAAATACATCGCAACATTGTTTGCCTTATTTTTTAGGTCTTTTGGATACTGAAATCGAAATTGAAATCATCGAATTGGAAGCTGGAGAGCATCATAAAAACATAGCTACCTGTTCTGAAGTTTGGAGTGCACTATCTGAATTAGGAGCCGACCGAAAGAGTATTGTACTAAATTTAGGTGGTGGAGTAATATCTGATTTGGGCGGATTTGTAGCTTGTACTTTTAAAAGAGGAATCGATTTTATTAATATTCCAACTACACTTCTTGCAATGGTAGATGCTGCTATTGGAGGCAAAAACGGTGTAGATTTGGATGAATTAAAAAATCAAATTGGTCTCATACACGAACCAAAAGCAGTGATCATTGATCCCCAATTTTTAACCACACTACCTGCTAATGAAATGCGTTCTGGGTTGGCAGAAATGCTCAAGCATGGATTAATTTTTGATGCTGAACATTGGAATATTTTTAAAAATTTAACTAGCTTAAATACAGAACATTTAGACAAATTAATTCATCGCTCAATTCAAATAAAAAATACAATTGTCTTGCAAGATATCCACGAATCAAATGTGCGAAAAACATTAAACTTCGGGCATACGTTAGGACATGCTATTGAAAGCTATTTTTTGTCACAAGACACGGAACTAAAATTACTTCATGGAGAAGCTGTTGCAGCTGGAATGATATTAGAGAGCTACCTTTCAAAAGAACTAAAACTACTTTCTCAAGAAGAATATCATGAGATAAAATATTACATTAATGAACTGTTTGAGCGTATTTCGTTTTCAAGCGAAGCAATTGAAAGCATAATTGAACTGCTTAATTTTGATAAAAAAAATGCTTTTGGACGCGTTCAATTTGTGCTGTTGGAAAACATTGGCCAAGCAACCATCAATCATGTTGTAGATAAATCATTGATTTACAAAGCTTTTAATGATTATCAATGCTGATTTATTTTTTGAAGTAACTTTTCTTTTTTAGCTATTTTATTTTTTAACTTTGCCCTAATGAAAGAAAATAAAAACAATTCGTTTCGCGAGGAATTACGCAACAATAGAACAGCCAATCGCTCTTTTATTGCTCGCTTTGTTTTTACTTTTTGTTGGATAGATTTATTTCAATCGTCAAAAGCATTTGGTGAAAATATTCCCATTCGTTTTGCCAATCTTAGGGTTTGAAAATTATGAAGAATCGAACTTCTATTTAATTCATAATTTTTTATAACAAACAGTACAAAATGAACACAAAATATTACGACTTAATCAATCAAACTTTTTATTTTCCACAAGAAGAGTTTACATTAAATAAAGATAATTTACAGTTTCATGGTATCGATTTAATGAAATTGGTTGAACAATACGGTACTCCTCTAAAGTTTACTTATTTACCTAAGATTTCACAAAACATCAACAAGGCTAAAATGTGGTTTAGAAATGCCATGGAAAAGCACGATTATGATGCCAAATATTACTATTGCTATTGTACCAAAAGTTCGCACTTTGAGTTTATTTTAAATGAAGCTTTAAAGAATAACATCCACATTGAAACTTCTTCTGCTTTTGACATCAACATTGTAGAAAATTTGATGGAGCAAGGAAAAATAAATAAAAACACTTTTATTGTTTGTAACGGTTTTAAACGCGATCAATACGTTACCAACATTGCCCGTATAATTAATAACGGACATAAAAACACGATTCCTGTTATCGATAATTTTGAAGAATTAGATTTATTACAAGAACAAATTGAAGGCAAGTTTAAAATTGGAATTCGTATTGCTGCAGAAGAAGAACCAAAATTTGAGTTTTATACGTCACGATTAGGAATTGGATATAAAGACATATTGCCTTTTTACAGAAAGCAAATTGCAGAAAATAAAAAAGTTGAATTAAAAATGTTACACTTTTTTATCAATGCGGGTATTCGCGACACAGCTTATTATTGGAACGAACTGCTAAAATGTATGAAAGTATACATTGCCTTAAAAAAAGAATGCCCTTCATTGGATAGTTTGAATATAGGTGGTGGATTTCCAATTAAAAATTCATTGGCTTTTGATTATGACTACCAATATATGGTTGACGAGATTTTAAAT
>DALYCS010000155.1:0-3612 GCA_031973615.1 Flavobacterium sp.
CCATTTTTTGTAAACAATCCAAAACCAAATCCTAACCCTAACAGTTTATCTTTCTGTTCAGTGGTTATGTCTTGTATGTAACCATAATCGGTAATGGTGTGCACGTATAAATTAGCTGCTAACAGGTAACGATATTCTGCCATAATTCCACAAAACACATTGGCTTGCAAACTATTTTCGTTGAAGCCTCTTATCGAGTTAATTCCGCCAAAACGATATAATTCATTCGTAATATACTCCTTACTTTGTAAATAATAGGTCTGATTTTTTATTAATATGCTGTTCTTTTGATCCCATTCAAAATGATGGCTAATTTCTACTTGACCAAAGAACTGTCTTGATTTTGATTGGGTAAGTGAGCGGTTTCCCCAACCTAGTTTGGTTGTGATTTTTGTTTGTTCGGGAAAAACGGTAGCATCTTTTCTGTAAGATAAGTGTTCAAAACTACCGGTAATAAAAGCGGCAGAAAAATTAGTAATGTTTGACACGTTATTTTCCAATAGGCTTACCGATTTGGTTTTTTGATAGCCCAAATAGGCTTTGGTATTGTAGGAAAAAAGGTAGCCTAAGTTTAGATCAGTAATCGTATTTTGAAAGGTAGAATCTTGTTTAAAAATGCGCAAGCTGGATTTAACTCCGAAGGGAGCTTTAAATAAATAAGGCAATTCGGTTCCCAAATTAAATGAGGTTTGTTGGTTGCCGTCGTTTTTCCAGTACACGTTAATTTTTTCACCCGAATTGAAAATATTTTGCAATTGCAAATCCAAATAGCCGTTAAAGGTGAGTTGGCTTTGATCATCATTTGAAAATCCTATAAATCCATCAAATTTATTGGGTTTCGATTTTTCGATATACACAAAAATTTTGGTCGAGTCGGTCGTGAATAAAATCTCAGGATATTTTTTCTGACGCACAAACGGTAGTTTTTCAAATTCGTCGTGGATTTGTTTTATGTTTTCTTGATTGAAAGTTGCAGTCTTTGCTTTTTTTGTAATGGCTTTCTTAATGCCTGTTTGAAATTGATCATAGCCTACTATAACAAGGTCGGTTAGTATTCTTTTGGAATTCAGATTTAACTCCAAATAGGATAGCAGGCGATTGTTTATTTTTTGTTGGTTGGTCAGTTTGAGGGTTGCTAGGGAAAACCCTTGCTTTTCCAGCAAATTGATTTTCTGATTTAGAAAAAGCGCTGTTTCTTGAAAGGGGAGGGTTAACGAATCGGTTGTGAGTTGAAGTATTTTTTTTTCACGTTCAGAAAGTCCACCTAAATATATAGTATTGAATTTCATTTGATGCCCTAGTTGATACTGAAAGACAAAGCTGCTGTCGTTACTCTTTTTTTGTAAAAGCAGCGTTGTGTCTATGTAGCCTTGTTGGATTAACTGGGTTTCAATGCGTTTTTGTTCTTCAAGTAGTAATGCTACAGTAGCGTGTTTCTTTATATAGGGTAGGCTATCGATGGTTTTTGTTTCGCTTTCCGATTTTCCTTCTATGGTGATATAGAAATGCTGTCCCAATGAAAATTGAAAACATAAAAACAACATATAGCTCAAAACCGATTTCATAGTGGTAAAGAAACGAAAAAAAGTAAAATAAATTTTACAGGCTCGTCGTAATTCTGAACTTGTTTAAATAATGTAAGGTAATTATTCACAGGAATTTTTGTTATTAATTTCGGTAACTCAATACCAGTCAAAATGATTTAAAAATACAATAGTATTGAAAATTAATAAATTATGATTTGGAAAGTAAAAAATAATTCCTACATTTGCAACCCCGTAAAAAGCGGGAATTTTAAACAATAAAAATTTTTAGTATTTAATTATGCCAACAATTCAACAATTAGTAAGAACAGGGAGAACCCAAATAACTAAGAAGAGTAAATCGGCTGCTTTAGATTCTTGTCCTCAAAGAAGAGGTGTGTGTACTCGTGTTTACACAACAACTCCTAAGAAACCAAACTCAGCAATGAGAAAGGTAGCTAGGGTTCGTTTAACAAACGGTAACGAGGTAAATGCATACATTCCTGGAGAAGGTCACAATCTACAAGAGCACTCGATAGTATTAGTTAGAGGTGGAAGAGTAAAAGATTTACCAGGTGTGCGTTACCACATTGTACGTGGAGCGTTAGACACTGCGGGTGTTGCAGGTAGAACACAACGTAGATCTAAGTATGGAGCGAAACGTCCAAAACCAGGACAAGCAGCTGCACCAACTGGAAAGAAAAAGTAATTTAAAATCTTTTAAAGAAAAGACATGAGAAAAAGAGCGGCCAAAAAAAGACCACTTTTACCAGATCCAAAATTTAACGATCAGTTAGTAACACGTTTTGTAAACAACTTAATGTGGGATGGTAAAAAATCAACAGCTTTTAAAGTGTTTTACGATGCATTAGAAATCGTTGAAACCAAAAAGCAAGATGCAGAAAAATCTGCTTTAGAAGTATGGAAAGATGCATTAACTAACGTTATGCCTCACGTAGAAGTTCGTTCACGTAGAGTGGGTGGAGCTACCTTCCAAATTCCAATGCAAATTCGTCCAGATAGAAAAATTTCTTACGCTATCAAATGGATGATTTTGTATGCAAGAAAAAGAAACGAAAAGTCAATGGCAGGAAAATTAGCTTCTGAAATTTTAGCTGCGGCTAAAGAAGAAGGTGCTGCTGTTAAGAAAAGAATGGATACTCACAAAATGGCAGATGCGAATAAAGCATTCTCTCATTTTAGATTTTAATTCGTATAGAAATGGCTAGAGATTTAAAATTTACAAGAAATATTGGTATTGCTGCTCACATTGATGCAGGAAAAACCACAACAACTGAGCGTATTTTATTCTATACAGGAAAATCACACAAAATTGGTGAAGTACATGATGGTGCTGCAACAATGGACTGGATGGCACAAGAGCAAGAAAGAGGTATTACTATTACGTCTGCTGCAACTACTTGTGAATGGAATTTCCCAACAGAACAAGGTAAAATCTTACCAGAATCAAAACCATACCACTTTAATATTATTGATACTCCGGGACACGTTGACTTTACAGTTGAGGTAAACCGTTCGTTGCGTGTATTAGATGGTCTTGTGTTTTTGTTTAGTGCAGTTGATGGTGTTGAGCCTCAGTCTGAAACGAACTGGAGATTAGCAGATCAATATAGAGTTCCACGTATGGGATTCGTAAACAAAATGGACCGTCAAGGTTCTAACTTCTTGAACGTATGTCAACAAGTGAAAGACATGTTGAAATCAAACGCTGTGGCTATTACTTTGCCAATTGGTGAGGAAAATGACTTCAAAGGAGTGGTTGATTTAGTAAAAAACCAAGCTATTATTTGGCATGACGAAACTCAAGGGGCAACTTTTGATATCGTGCCTATTCCAGCTGATATGGTTGACGAAGTAAAACAATACCGTTCAATTTTAATTGAAGAGATTGCTACTTACGACGAAAACTTGTTGGAAAAATACATGGAAGATGAAAACTCTATTACTGAGGAAGAAATCAATACAGCTTTAAGAGCTGCTACAATTGACATGGCCATCATTCCTATGATTGCTGGTTCTTCATTCAAAAACAAAGGAGTTCAATTCATGTTAGATGCAGTATGTAAAT
>DALYCS010000156.1:0-3610 GCA_031973615.1 Flavobacterium sp.
GCTTTACAAAATAATATTACTCGTTTAGAAATTGATCACCGAAGAGCTAAAGAATTAGGTGCATTGTTAGAAGAAATGCCTTGGGTAGCTAATGTAGAACCTGTGGAAACCAATATTTTAATTTTTGGATTGCAGCCATCTGTTGATGAAAAAATTTTCATAGAAAAACTGATACAAAAAGGGATTTTAATCAGTGCTATGGGGCATGGAAAACTCCGAATAGTTACCCATTTAGATTACAAGGAAGTGATGCATGACTATGTGATGGAAGTACTTACTAAGCTTGCTTTTTAATTTGTTTGGCGAATCTATTTTAGTTCGAAAACACACCAAATAGGCACGTGATCTGAAATTTTTCGAGCTTCTTTGACCGAAGAAAAGCTTTTGTAAAAGGAAACTATCCCTTTTATGATAATTTTTATTTTCCGCTTGTCATAAAACAAATTATCATATTCAGATGCTAAACAGTCGTTTAGAATGCATTTTTGTCGTAAACTAGTTTTTTGATTGACTAAAATAGGAGCGAAGTCCTTGCTTTTTAGAGGGTTAAAAACGGAATGAAGTTGTGGACAATTGAAATCGCCCATGAAAACTAAATTTAGTTTTGTGTAAAATTTTGGAAAAAAATTAAAATATTTAATTTCTTTTTCGGGGTTTTTTTTCTTGGGAACTGCATGAAAAGAAACTAAAGTAAATAGCTTTCCTTGGTAATTGAATGTCCCCATGAAGGGCTCACGATCTATTTCTTTTTCATAATTTTGATCAAGCCAACATTTTCCTATTTTTTTTACTTGTGCTGTTTTCCAAATATAAGCATAACGTTCTTGACTAGAAGGATTTTTACTTGTAGTTGGTTCGCTTATTGCATAATCCCATTTAGAACCTTTCGTGTTTAAAATTGTAACCAATCGACTTACTGCTTGTGCACCTCCTTTTCCTGCAACCACTTCCTGAATGGCAATAATGTCATAGCTCTTTATAATATTAGCAATAACGTCCAATTCACCATTTGATTTGGATTTTCCTAAATTCATGATGTTCCAACTACAAACCGAAACTTGTGCGAAGGAAACGGTATTTAGAAAAAGAAAAACAAAAAGGTAAATTCGATTTTTAGTTTTTAAATTCATTCAAAAACTATTTAAAAAGATCCATCCCTGGTATATTTGGCATTCCGTCTTTAGCAACCGCTGCTAATTCTGTTTCTTGGATAAGAGTAGCTCTTTCAATTGCCTTATTTAAAATAGTAACCAAATAATCTTCAAGCATTTCCTTATCATTAAGTAATTCATTGCTTAAAGTAATGTTTTTTATCGTTCGATTGGCCGTCAATGTAACTTCAAGCAATCCATCGTTGCTTTTTTCATCAATCAAAACGAAATCTAAGCGTTTTTTTGTTTCTTCAACTCTTTGTTGGGTCTCTTTAAGTTTACCCATCATTCCCATTAAATCTCCAAACATATTTATAATTCTTTAATTATTCCTACAAAAATAGTAAATTAGCCATAACTTATACCTTTAAATTTTATGAAAAAAATCACGTTTATCCTATTGGGTTGTTTTATTTTTGCACCCAGTTATAGTCAAATAAAATCAAATAAAATGTCTGATAAAATTCAACCACCTGTTGCTAAAATTGTTCCTAAAATACTTGAAAAACACGGTGACAAACGTATAGATAATTATTATTGGTTGAACGAAAGGGAAAATCCTGAAGTTATTGAATATCTTACAAAAGAGAATGAATTCTATCAAAAATCGACTGCACATACCAAGGCTTTGCAAGATGATTTGTTTTTAGAAATGAAAGCACGTATTAAAGAAGATGACAGTTCAGTTCCTTATTTATACAATGGATATTATTATATTACTCGTTATGAAACGGGTAAAGACTATCCAATTTATGCTAGAAAAAAAGGAAGTTTAGAGGCTGTTGAAGAAATCATGTTCGATTGTAATGAAATGGCTAAAGGACAATCCTATTTCAATTTATCAGGTATTAGCGTAAGTGAAGACAACAAATGGGTGGCTTTTGGTGTAGATTTGGTATCACGCAGACAATATACGATCCAGATTAAAAATATTGAAACGGGCGAGATTTTGCCTGTAAAATTAGAAAACACCACAGGAGGTTCTACTTGGGCCAGTGATAATAATACTTTATTTTATACCAGAAAAGATCCACAAACCCTTCGATCAGATAAAATTTACAAGCATACTTTAGGAACTGATGCAACATTAGATCCTGTAGTGTTTCATGAAAAAGATGATACCTTCAGTACGTTTGTTTACAAAGAAAAGTCTAAAAAATATATTGTAATCGGTTCTTCGAGCACCCTGACTTCAGAATATCAAATTTTAGAGGCGAACAATCCAAATGGAGAATTTAGAATTTTTCAAAAACGTACCCGAGGGTTAGAATATTCAATTTCGCATTATGGGGATAGTTTTTATATTGTTACCAATAAAGACAAGGCCACCAACTTTAAATTGATGAAAACGCCTGAAGGGAAAACAACTTCAGAAAACTGGACCGATTTAATTGAACATCGAAAAGATGTCTTGTTGGAAGGAATCGATATTTTTAAAGATTATTTAGTAGTAGAAGAACGTTCGAATGGGTTGAATAAAATACAAATTCGTCCTTGGAGTGGCGTTGGAGCATATTACCTTCCTTTTGCTATCGAAACATACACGGCTTATACCACTACAAATGTTGACTTCGATACCGAAATTTTACGTTATGGATACCAATCAATGGCTACACCATCATCAATTATTGATTTCAACATGCGCACGCAAGAGAAAAAAATATTGAAAGAGCAGGAAGTATTGGGTGGTAAATTTGATAAAAACAATTATATCGAAGAACGTGTTTGGGCAACTGCTACCGATGGTACAAAAGTTCCTATTTCTATGGTATATCGAAAAGAAATTCAAAAAGACGGAAAAAATCCATTGCTTTTATATGCATATGGTTCCTATGGAGCAACTATGGATCCTTATTTTTCATCCACGCGATTAAGTTTATTGGATCGCGGATTTATTTATGCGATAGCACACATTAGAGGAGGGGAGGATTTGGGTCGTGAATGGTATGAAAATGGAAAACTATTAAAAAAGAAAAACACATTTACGGATTTTATTGATTGTAGTAAGTTTTTAATTTCAGAAAAATATACATCTGCTGAGCATTTATATGCGGAAGGCGGATCAGCAGGAGGATTATTAATGGGTGCGATTGTTAATTTGGCACCAGAATTATACAATGGTGTCATTGCACAAGTGCCTTTTGTAGACGTAATTACAACCATGTTAGATGACACTATTCCATTAACTACTGGGGAATATGACGAATGGGGAAATCCAAATGAAAAAAAATATTATGATTATATGCTATCTTATTCGCCTTACGATCAAGTAAAAGCACAAGCTTATCCAAATATGTATGTTTCAACTGGTTTACATGATTCACAAGTGCAATATTTTGAACCAGCAAAATGGGTAGCAAAATTAAGAGTCATGAAAACTAACAACAAACAATTGTTTTTAGATACAAATATGGATGCCGGACACGGTGGTGCTTCAGGTAGATTTGAAGCATTAAAAG
>DALYCS010000157.1:0-3568 GCA_031973615.1 Flavobacterium sp.
ACCCTTCCTAATGTAGCTCCAGCATCTGTTATAGAACTTCCTTGTGCATTATTTTTGATGATATAAGGCGGAATTGTTTGATTGGCATAATTATCCAGGCTCTCTAGATTTATTGATGTACCAAACTCGGCCTCCACAAATGGATAGGATGGAACTTCTTCATAAGTATCATCTGAATTGTTACTGCACGAAGTCAACATTCCAATCCCAAAAAAACAAAGGGCTACATAATTTTTCATACGTTTATTTTTGATTAGACTAGTCTTGGACCCGATTCTTACAAAAAGGTTTAATCGCCTTCGTCTTTTTTATACTTTAAAATATTCTTATATTTGGACGCTAATAGGATTTTAGCATTATGCTGTTCTATTACTGTACATCAATATTCTGACAAATAAAAAACAAAATACACACATTATGAAATTATTAGAAGGAAAAGTTGCTATTATTACAGGTGCAAGCCGTGGAATTGGTAGTGGAATCGCAAAAATATTTGCTCAACATGGTGCTCAAGTGGCCTTTACATATAGCTCATCTGCCGAATCAGCTTTGGTTTTAGAAAAGGAATTATTGGCTTTTGGTACCAAAGCAAAAGGATACCAATCAAATGCGGCTAATTTTGAAGAAGCTCAAAAATTAGTAGATGATGTATTGGCTGATTTTGGTACCGTTGACATCTTAATCAACAATGCTGGAATTACAAAAGATAATTTGTTGATGAGAATGTCAGAAGAAGATTTTGATAAAGTTATTGAAATCAACTTGAAATCGGTATTTAACATGACAAAAGCGGTGCAAAAAATTATGTTGAAAAACCGTGCGGGTTCTATTGTCAATATGAGTAGTGTAGTAGGAGTAAAAGGAAATGCTGGACAAGCAAATTATGCAGCCTCAAAAGCCGGAATGATCGGATTTACTAAATCAATTGCGTTGGAGTTAGGTTCCAGAAATATTCGTTGTAATGCTATAGCTCCCGGATTTATTGAAACCGAAATGACCGCAAAATTAAATGAAGATGTGGTAAAAGGCTGGAGAGATGCTATTCCTTTAAAAAGAGGAGGTTCGCCAGAAGACGTGGCCAATGTATGCGTATTTCTAGGTTCAGATATGAGTGCCTACGTTACAGGTCAAGTAATTAACGTTGATGGAGGTATGCTCACATAACAGTTTAATGTGATTCGATTTTTTTATAAGGAAAGAATCTAATTCGTAAACGGAATAATTTAAATGACAACTACCACACTATTTCTTCTTATTCTTTCAGTAGGCATTGCTGGGTTGTTGTCCTTTTATCAGTATATTTTTAAAGTCAAAAAGAAGTCTAAATTGATTTACTTTTTGACTTTTTTACGTGGATTGATTTGGGTAACACTTTTTTTACTCTTGATTAATCCTGTCATCAGCCGAAAAAACAATGAAATTCAAAAAACACCACTGCCAATCGTTTTTGATAATTCAAAATCCATTTCGGAATTACAGGCTACAAATTCAACTTTTGATTTATATGAAAAAATAAAGTCTAATAGGGCACTATCAGAAAAATATGATGTGCAATATTATGCTTTTGACCATACATTAGAAGTATTAAAAAAATTAGATTTTAAGGGAACGCAATCGGATATCGATGGAGTGGCAAAAAATTTAAAACAATTGTATCGCAATAAAGTGCATCCTTTGATACTCATTACAGATGGAAATCAAACACAGGGTAATGATTATGTGTTTAGCTTTAAAGAAAACACAACTGTTTTTCCAATTGTAATAGGCGATACCACTACCATAATTGATTTAAAAATCAATCAAATTAATGTCAATAAATATGCGTTTTATAAAAACAAATTTCCTGTAGAAGTACTGTTGCAATACAACGGAAATCAAAATGTCACTTCACGTTTTAGTGTTGAAAAAGGGAATCAAGTAGTTTTTAAGCAACAACTAGTCTTTAGCAAAACTAAAAAATCGCAAACGATTAGTTTTCTGTTAGATGCCAATACTATTGGCTCGGCGACTTACAAGGCCAACTTATCGTCAAATGTAAAAGAAAAAAACACCTATAATAATTCAAAAAAGTTTGCGGTAGATATTCTTGATCAACGCTCTGAAATCGCGTTAGTTAGTACGATAAATCACCCTGATATTAGTGCTATAAAACGCAGCATTGAAGTTAATCAACAACGAAAAGTAACTATTGTTAATCCTAAAGAAATCAAATCTTTACAAAATTATTCACTTTTAATATTATACCAACCCAATCCCGCATTTTCAGCTGTTTTCAAACAGAATGAATTAGCCCAATTAAATACGTTTATTATTACGGGAACGAGTACCGATTTTAATTTTTTGAACCAACAACAAACCGATTTACAATTTAAAGTTTCGGAGCAAAATGAAAATTATTTAGCTCATTTTGAAAATGATTTTAACCTTTTTTCACAGAATAATATTGGATTTGAAAATTTCCCACCAATAGACCATAAGTTTGGTACTATTGTTCCAAAAATGAATACATCCGCCATGTTAACTGCGCGTATTAATGCGGTACAATTGCAAAATCCCATACTAACTTTTGCAGAAAACGGCAACAAACGATCGGCTTATTTATTGGGAGAGAATGTTTGGAAATGGCGATTAGAGAGTCATTTGAAATCCAATTCGTTTGCAAATTTTGATTTATTTACAGATAAGATAATTCAATTTTTAGTCACTCAAACCAAGAAAAATAATTTGACCGTTAATTTTGATTCCTTTTACGATTCGGGTGACAATATTCTAATTTCGGCCGCTTATTTTAATAAAAATTTTGAATTTGATGATAAGGCCCAATTAACAATTCTTGTTGAAAACATCAAAACCAAGGCCATTAAAAAATATGATTTATTAAAGAGCCGTTCACAATATGAAGTAAATCTTGACGGTTTGCCTCCGGGTAGGTATTCCTTTTCTATCACAGAAAAACAATCCCGATCAAAGTATACTGGTGTATTTGAGGTAGCCGATTTTGATTTAGAAAAGCAATTTGTAAACCCCGACAACAAAAGGCTTTCACAATTAGCGGATGCAACCAATGGATCCCTATACTATCCGAATGAAATAGATGCTTTGCTACATAAATTAGTAGCCGACGAAACCTATTTACCTGTTCAAAAACAGATGATAACAAAAACACCATTAATTGATTGGAAAACTATTTTAGTATTGCTAATAGTTTTTCTCAGTGCAGAATGGTTTGTTCGAAAATACAATGGAATGTTGTAATTTTCTATTACACACAGGTTTTCTTATTGTTCCTAACTTAATATTTGCTTAAGCTAAGTTCTCTATGTACTTTTTTTGCTTATTTTTGGTTCTGTTAAGTAGAAATATAGAATTACTTATTTAAAATACCAATGAAAAAAATCGTTTTAGGAATTATAGTATTTATTTCGAGTTCTTGCTTTTCTCAAGAGTGGCAAACTGATTTTGAAGCGGCACAAAAACAAGCTACAGATGCAGATAAATCAATTATTGTTGTCTTTTCAGGATCTGACTGGTGTGCACCTTGTATTAAATTAGAAAAAAATATTTGGCA
>DALYCS010000158.1:0-2649 GCA_031973615.1 Flavobacterium sp.
CCGTTGCCTTTTACGCCAAACAAAGTGCCTTTTGCGGCACCGAAAACAGGTTATCCGAGTGACGAAACGGGTAAAATTGTGGCTGAAAATATTATTAGAGTCACAGAAGGGAAAACCCAATTGAAAGAAAAAGCATGGGGCAAAATTATGGGATTGTGTATTATGGACTGTGGCAAAAAAGAAGTGATTATTTTTTCAGACCATTTGTTTAAACCAAGAAATTTTGCAGTTATGATTCCTAATGTATTGTATGATTTTAACAAGCTCATTTTAGAGAAATATTTTCTTTGGAAAACTAAAAAAGGATATTCTTTTTTGCCCTAATTTAGACATAAAAAAAACCGACAAAAAATTGTCGGTTTTTTTATTTTTAATATCTATAGTATTCCGGTTTGAAAGGACCTTGTACTTCTACACCAATATACTCTGCTTGGTCTGGGCGTAATGTTTCTAATTCAACCCCTAATTTAGCTAAGTGTAACATTGCTACTTTTTCATCTAAATGTTTTGGTAACATGTACACGTCATTGTTGTAAGCGGCACTGTTGTTCCATAATTCAATTTGCGCTAACGTTTGGTTGGTAAATGAGTTACTCATCACAAAACTTGGGTGACCTGTAGCACAACCAAGGTTTACTAAACGTCCTTCAGCTAAGATAATAATATCTTTTCCGTTTACATTGTAAATGTCTACTTGTGGTTTTACTTCCGATTTTGTGTGACCAAAATTTTCGTTCAACCACGCCATATCAATTTCGTTATCAAAATGTCCGATGTTACAAACGATTGTTTTGTCTTTCATTTTTTCAAAGTGCGAACCTAATACAATATCTTTATTTCCAGTTGTAGTAATAACAATATCAGCAGTAGCAATAACAGTATCTAATTTTTTTACTTCAAAACCATCCATAGCCGCTTGCAAGGCACAAATTGGATCAATTTCAGTTACGGTTACAATAGAACCTGCCCCTCTGAACGATGCGGCAGTTCCTTTTCCTACGTCACCATATCCACAAACTACTACTCTTTTTCCAGCCAACATAATATCGGTAGCTCTTCTTACGGCATCAACAGCCGATTCTTTACAACCGTATTTGTTGTCAAATTTTGACTTCGTAACCGAATCATTTACATTAATAGCTGGCATTGGTAATGTTCCGGCTTTAACTCTTTCGTATAAACGGTGAACTCCTGTAGTTGTTTCTTCAGACAAACCTTTGATTCCAGCTACTAATTCTGGGTAACGGTCAATCACCATGTTGGTTAAATCGCCACCATCATCTAAAATCATATTTAATGGTTTTCTGTCTTCGCCAAAAAATAAAGTTTGCTCAATACACCAGTCAAAATCTTCTTCGTTCAAACCTTTCCATGCATAAACTTGAATTCCAGCAGCAGCAATGGCAGCAGCAGCTTGATCTTGAGTTGAGAAAATATTACAAGAAGACCAAGTTACTTCGGCTCCTAAAGCAATTAAAGTTTCGATTAATACCGCAGTTTGAATCGTCATGTGTAAACATCCTGCAATTCTAGCCCCTTTTAAAGGTTGGCTAGCGCCGTATTCTGCTCTCAATGCCATCAATCCTGGCATTTCAGCTTCAGCTAATTCAATCTCTTTTCTTCCCCAAGCTGCTAGTGAAATATCTTTTACTTTGTAAGCTACATAAGGTAATGTTTGTGTACTCATCTATTGTGTATATTTGTATGTTCTAAAATTAGAGCGCAAAATTACAAAATAACTTTTTATTTTATCAAAGATTTCTCTTAATTTGTGATTTGTTTAGCTTTCTAAAGATTTGAAAAACAACAAAATATAAATGCCATTATATCAAACTTTATCAATAAACGAGACTACGACGGCCTACTTTTGGCGCATCACCGAAGAGCTAACTTATTTATTTAGAGCTGTTTCGCTAAGTGAACTTTCACAAAAGCGTCTGGATGGAATGAAATCAGAGTCGCATCAAAAAGGATTTTTAGCTGTTCGAATGCTGCTTCAACACCTCGGATATTCGGATGAAGAACTAATATATGATGCCTTTGGAAAACCGCATTTACAAGTTAAAAGACAAATGTTACAAGGCAATAGCAATAAAACCATCAATCATAATTCATTACCATATACTAAACACATCTCCATTTCACATTCTCATGAATTTTCATGCATTTGTATAAGCGATCAAGAAGTGGGAATTGATATTGAATTGCAAAAAGAAAAAACACTTAAAATAGCTTCAAGATTTATGGATGTTCGGCACTTAGTGCAATTATCAACCGAAGAACAAATTGCAAAAGCAACGACCGTTTGGGGCATAAAAGAAGCGATTTTTAAAATCAAAAGTGAAAAGGGAATTAGTTTTCCCGATCATATTTTTGAAGCCGATTTTAAGATGTCGGATGCCACTACTCAAGCTGAACTACATTTTAACCAGCAAGTTGAACCATTCACTATTCATTTTCAACCCATCGCCAACTATATTTTTGTTTGCGCTTTAAGACAAATGGTATGATCGATTTTTTTCTCAGTCAATATAAGAATACTTCTGAGCTTCAAATTTGGGCCGAATTTATTGCCTTTAGCTTTGGAATACTGAGTGTTTATTTCGCTAAGAGAGAAAATATTTGGGTGTACCCTACAGGTTTACTTGC
>DALYCS010000158.1:2659-3541 GCA_031973615.1 Flavobacterium sp.
GGTACCGATGGATTCCAAATGCGCAATCCCCCAAATTAAAAATTTCAAGAACCACTAGGTTTGAAAAATACATGGGTTTTGGATTGTTTATTGCCACCATGATCATCACGTATTTGGTCTATGTTTTTTTTGATTATACACTTGAAATTCCTAATTATATTGATATTTTTACATCAGGAATATTTTTTACAGCCATGTGGTATATGGCTTTGAAAAAAATTGAGAACTGGACCTTATGGATTATTGGAGATTGTATTGCCGTTCCATTGTTTGCCTATAGAGGGTTAGGAATGCTCGCCTTACAGTATTTTATTTTTAGTATCATGGCAATTGTTGCCTATTTATCATGGAGAACCTATTTAGCGAAAAAGATATAGTATACATTGCATCAAAAGGATATGAATTGGAAAAAATAAGCCAACAGCTTGCCTTTTTTCAAAAAGGGGTTGCACCTTTACAGTTGGTCAAATCAGCAACGGTTGGTGACGGAATACAACAACTCAGTTCAGACGAAAAGTTGTTTTTTAGTCAATATTTTGATTCCCAAAAGGGCAATAAACAACTGCAAAAGTTTGTACCGGCATCGGGAGCTGCCACACGAATGTTTCAATTCTTGAATGTATTTTTAAACGATTTTGATCCGAATTCGGATACTTTAACAGGTTATATTAATAAAACAGGCGATCAAAATCTGAATGTATTTATTGTGGGTATCCGAAAGTTTCCCTTTCATGCCCAATTGAAAGAAAAAACAAAAGAACTTTTCACTGAGTATAGTACCTTTTCTAGAGATCAAAAAGTACACGCCATTATATATACACTTTTACACAAAACGGGTCTTGATTTTGCCGCTAAACCCAAAGGTATTTTGCCATTTCACCT
>DALYCS010000159.1:0-3521 GCA_031973615.1 Flavobacterium sp.
TAATACAGCACCAACAGCATCTTTATCGCGAACCGCGTCGCCTACCATGAAACCAAAACTTTCTTCACCACCGCCAATAAATTGCTGATTCGGAAAATCTTTAATGAATTTTGCAATCCATTTAAAACCGGTAAGTCCTACTTTGCATTCCACGTCATAGGCAGCTGCTAGCTCTAACATCATGGGAGTTGAAACAATTGTAGATCCAATGAATTCATTTCCTTTAAATCGATCGTTTCGTTTCCATTGTTCCAATAAAAAAGCGGTCATGATAATCATGGTTTGATTGCCGTTTAACAATTTTATGTTGCCCTCTAAATCGCGCACGGCAACACCTAATCTATCGGAATCAGGGTCGGTTCCCACAACAATATCTGCGCCAATTTTATCTGCCAAAGCGATAGCCATAGACAACGCTTCTGGTTCTTCGGGATTGGGCGATACTACGGTTGGAAAATCTCCATTTGGTTCGGCTTGTTCCGGTACAATATGTACATCGGTATAGCCAGCTTTTGCCAGTACATTTGGAATCGCTTTGATAGAAGTTCCATGCAATGAAGTATACACAATTTTTAAATTGGCTTTTGCTTCGCTCGGAGTAGTAAAACTAGCATTTTCTATAGTAGATTTGAAGAAAGCTTCATCTACTTCAGTGTCAATATATTGGATTAATTCGTTATTGGCTTTGAACTTAATTTCGCTGTATTTTAGCTCTTCAATTACCTTTATAATTTCGGCATCTTGAGGTGGAACCAATTGGCCACCATCTTGCCAATATACTTTGTATCCGTTGTATTCTGGTGGATTGTGAGAAGCAGTCAAAACAATACCGGCATGACAATTCAAATAGCGAACCGCAAATGATAATTCGGGTGTTGGTCGTAATTCTGAAAAAAGAAATACTTGAATTCCGTTTGCCGAAAACACATCAGCTACTACTTTAGCTAAGGTATCACTATTGTGGCGGCAGTCATAGGCAATAGCTACTTTAATTGCTTCGTTTGGAAAAGTTTGTTGCAAGTAATTGGATAATCCTTGTGTGTTTTTCCCTAACGTATATTTGTTGATACGATTGGTTCCAACGCCCATAACACCGCGCATTCCACCGGTTCCAAACTCCAAGTTTTTATAGAAACTTTCTTCCAACTCTTTAGGAGCCGAAGTCATCATTTCTTTGATTGACTCATGAGTTGCTTGGTCAAATATTGGGGTTAACCATTCGTTTACTTTTGATAAAATATTTTGTTCAATATGCATATTCTTATTTCTTTTTGAAGCCAATTTTGCTTCTTTCTTTTTGTTCCATTTTCTTCTGATGACTATCCATCAAATAATTTAAAACTTTATAAATTTCTGGAAACTGTTGTTCAATTTCTGAAACTCTATTTGTAATTTCTTCTAAAGATAAAATTGAATTTCTAAGCACTACAAAAGTTCTCATAATTGCAATATTTACTTCAATCGCTTTCTTTGAATTTAATACAGATGATAACATTGCAACACCTTGTTCAGTAAATGCAAAAGGCATATATCTTGTTCCTCCGTAACTTGAGGTCACAATTTGTGACCTCAAGTTGTCGAATTCTTCTTTTGTAAGTTCAAACATAAAATCATCAGGAAATCTATCGATATTTCTTCTGATAGCTTGTTTTAAAACTTTTGTTTCAATTTGATAAAGAAATGCTAAATCAAAATCTAACATTACTTTCTGATTTCTAATCACATGAATTTTGTTGTTGATAATCTCTAATTTTTGCATGGCGTATATAATTTATTACAGTTACTAGTATTTATCACTCCCAACTCTCATTACTAAACTCTCAACGCCTCACTAATCTTATAGCGTTCTTCGTTGTTTTTGGTTCGTAAGATAATTTCACCTAAAAATCCGGCTAAGAATAATTGGGTTCCTATTAACATTGCTGTTAATGATAAGTAAAATTGAGGTCTTTCGGTGATTAATCTTCCTGAGGTATTGATGAATAATTTATCGATTCCTAAATAGAACGCAAATAAAAATCCAATGACAAACATAATAGATCCTAATAATCCGAATAGGTGCATGGGACGTTTACCAAAAGTGGATAAAAACCAAATGGTAATCAAATCTAAGAAACCATTAATAAAGCGGCTCATGCCAAATTTAGAATTGCCGTATTTTCTAGCTTGATGGATCACGATTTTTTCACCAATCTTACTAAAACCAGCATTTTTTGCCAAAACCGGAATGTAGCGGTGCATTTCGCCAGATACTTCAATGTTTTTAATGACGACGTTTTTGTAGGCTTTTAAGCCACAATTGAAATCGTTTAATTGAACGCCAGATGTTTTTCGAGCCGCCCAATTGAATAATTTAGACGGAATGTTTTTTGCTACAACTGAATCGTAACGTTTTTTCTTCCAACCCGATATTAAATCATAGTTTTCTTCCGTAATTAAACGATATAATTCAGGAATTTCGTCGGGACTGTCCTGTAAATCGGCATCCATTGTGATGATTACATCCCCTTGTGCTTTCGCAAAACCTGCGTGTAATGCTTGTGATTTACCATAGTTTCTTAAAAAACGAATCCCTTTCACATTTGGATTTTCAGTTGAAAGTTGTGAAATAGTTTGCCAAGATGCGTCGGTACTACCATCGTCTATGAATAAAATTTCATATGAAAAGTCATGCGATTGCATCACTTTTACAATCCAATGGTGCAATTCAGGTAACGATTCTTGTTCGTTTAATAATGGGATAACTATGGATAAATTCATGGATTTAGAATACAGGTTTGTTTTTTTTGAAAATGGCTGCTAGAATTAATCCAAATACGATTGAACCCATTAACGATTTTAAGATGCCATATAATAGCCCAGTTGTCGAAAATTGAGGGGTTTCTTTCATGTCATCAACGGCTTTTTTGATTTCAGCTGCTGGTACATTCCATTTTTGTAAATTTTCTACTTGGAACGTAATTAATGCCTCATGAATTAAGTCTCTTGTAGCCGTATCTATAAAATTAAATAATACTATGGAAAAAGAAGTGGAAATTAATATGCCCAGTAAAGCTGAGATAAAATAACTGGTAAATCCTTCTTTAAAGGTCATGAATCCTCCCAAATTTTTTCGCAATTCGAGTAACTGAAAAATTCCTATTGCTAGAAAAACAAGCATAACAGATACGCCAAGCCATATGTTGATAAATAACTTGTAATCTACAATATACAAAGAAATAATATAAAATACACTGAATAACCCACTGATTACGCCGTATTTAATTCCGTTTTTTTTGATAATTTCGTTCATAGTTTGTTTTGGTTTAAAATTTATTTTATATGATTTATAACATCATCAATAGTTGCTAAAAAACCACCTTTTCCTGTTTTTATATATTTTTTTAATTGAGGTGAAGATGTTTTCCCGTCAACAATAAAAAAAATGGATTTATCGGTAGATCTTATGGTGTATTTTTGTCTGATAATTTCTTCGTCAATTTTTGTTAATGCAGTTTCAATATCTTTGTAATATTGTTTTA
>DALYCS010000160.1:0-3496 GCA_031973615.1 Flavobacterium sp.
GATTTTGAATCTATTGAAACCATGCAATTTATTCCAGGCTGGACAGATTTCACATTAGATTTTGGACTTCGTTTAGATGTAATGACTTCTATAAAAGGGTTAGAGGATAAATCATTTGATTCCCTTTTGTCTGACGCTACAATTCTAATGATAGGCGATACTCCAGTCAATTTTATTGATTACAAAAATCTTATCATTGCAAAAAAAGCAACAAACAGACTCAAGGATCAATTGGATTTAGAAGAATTAGGAAAATTAAATGACAATATAGATTCATAACTAAATTTTGAAAACCAAAAAAATACTCATTATAACGTATTATTGGCCACCAGCAGGAGGTCCGGGCGTACAGCGTTGGTTAAAATTTGTCAAATATTTACCTGATTTTAATATACAACCTCACGTTTATATTCCAGAAAATCCAACCTATCCTTTGATTGATGAGAAATTATTGAGTGAAGTTTCAGATAAAGCAATTATCATCAAACAACCTATTTTTGAGCCTTACGGATTAGCTTCAGTTTTTTCAAAAAATAAGACGAAAAAAATCAGTTCAGGCATTATTCCGAATCAGAAAAAGCAGTCGTTTGTAGAAAAAGCAATGCTATGGATTCGTGGTAATATTTTTATTCCGGATGCTCGCGTTTTTTGGGTAAAACCTTCGGTTAAGTTTTTGAAAAAATACATTCAAGAAAATCAAATCGATACAATAATTACCACAGGTCCGCCACACAGTTTGCATTTGATTGGTTTACAATTAAAAAAAGAACTAAACATTACTTGGTTGGCCGATTTTCGTGATCCATGGACTACGATTGGCTATCATAAACAATTAAAATTAAGTTCGCGGGCTGACCGTAAACACAAAGCTTTAGAAAAAGAGGTGATGAATTCGTGTGATCAATTGATTGTTACATCGCCCACTACTAAAATTGAATTTGAATCTATTACTTCAAAACCTATTGCTGTAATTACAAATGGTTATGATGTAGAGAAAGTGGTAAAAAAATCTTTGGACGAAAAATTCACTTTAGCGCATATAGGTTCCCTTTTGTCGGCACGAAACCCGATTATTTTGTGGAAAGCCCTGCAGGAATTAATTTTAGAAAACGAAGCGTTCAAGTTACAATTTCAGTTAAAATTAATCGGAGCAGTAAGTAATGAGGTATTGCAATCTATTGCAGAATTTGGCTTGAACAATCACCTCAATTATTTGGGATATTTGCCTCATGATGAAGCCATAATCGAACAACGAAGTTCGCAAGTTTTACTGCTTATTGAAATTGATTCAGAGGAAACTAAATGTATTATACCCGGAAAATTATTTGAATACATGGTTTCGGAACGCCCCATAATTGCTATTGGTCCAGTTGAAGCAGATTTTGCCCAAATCATTAAAGAAACCAATACAGGAGCGTTTTTTACTTACGACGAATTGGAATCCTTGAAAGCAAAAATACAGTGTTGTTTTGAGCAATACCAACAAAATAATTTAATGGTTTATCCCGTTGGATTACAAGAATACAGTCGAAAAGCATTGACTGAAAAATTAGCCAAGCTGCTAGTCACTAATCACTAATCACTTTTTACTAAATCATGGGAATCGTCATCAAACAATCAATCAAAAATACCATAATTACCTTTATAGGATTTGGGATTGGTGCGGTTAATACCTTGTTTATGTATCCTTATTTTTTGGGTGAAGATTACTTTGGATTATCGGGTTATGTATTGTCGGCGGCAAATATCTTATATCCTATTATGTCGTTTGGGATTCAAAATACGTTGATCAAATTTTTTAATGATAACAATAAAACCGAAAACGAGTTAAATAGTTATATCACTTATATGCTGTTGATTCCCTTGGTGTTTATCATTCCATTAACAGGGCTTTTTTATTTTTATTATGATACTATTGCTACATACGAATCTCAAAAGAATCCGGTAATTTATTCCTTTGTTTGGGTTATTCCTATGATTGCCATTTTTATGGGGTATTTCGAAATTTTTTATGCGTGGTTACGCGCTCACATGAAATCGGTTTTTGGAAGTTTTGTAAAAGAGGTTTTTGTGCGCATACTCATTACAATATTGCTTTTTGGGGTGTATTTTAAGTATATTACCCCTTTAGAATTTATCTATTCTTTGGTTTTTGTTTACGGAATGAGTTTGCTGCTTATTGTCTTTTATGCAAATAAAGTAAAGCAAATCGTTTTGCATTTCAAAGTTCCAAAACAAAGCAAAGCAATTTGGACCTATACAATTTTCATTATTTTGTCGGCCAGTATCGCCAATATGTTATTAGATATTGATAAATACATGATAAAGCATTATATGGATATTGATAATATTGCCTTTTATTCTGTGGCAATTTTTATTGCAATGGTTATTTCAGTGCCGAGTAGAGCGATGCATCAAATAACATATCCCATAACTGCTAAATTAATAAGCGAACAAAAATGGGAGGAATTGAATGAATTGTATAAAAAAACATCCATAACCTTACAGGTTGTTGGGGGATTGATTTTGGTAGGCATATTAGTCAATATAAATCAACTTTATCTTTTATTGCCTAAGGAATACAGTCAAGGTTTATTTGTGGTGTTTACTATTGGAGTATCAAAATATTTTGATTTGATTTTAGGTAATAACAATGCGATTATTTTTAATTCCAAATATTATAAAGCCGTTTTGAGTTTGGGGATTGTATTGGTGTTGTTGATTGTAGTGTTGAATATGTATTTTATTCCGCATTTCGGATTGAATGGCGCAGCTTTAGCCACCTTAATTGCCATAACCTTATATAGTTTGGCCAAGTTGCTGTTCGTAGTGTTACGAATGAAATTATTTCCGTTTACATACAAAACAATTGTAGCTTTGGGTGTGGTTTTAATTTCTTTCTTTACTTTTTATTATTGGGATTTTTCTTTTCATCCCATACTAAATATTATCTGCAAATCGGTACTAGTAAGTATTTTTTATCTTGGGTTGTGTCACGTATTAAAAATATCTTCGGATATTAATTTTGTGATGCGTTCTATTTTTAATAAAGTATTTAAAAAACAATAGTTCGTATAAAACTTAAGTTTTAGCTTTTAATTACAAAAAATCCTGCTTCATCTTTCCAGAATCTACAGGATTTAAAAACAAACTAACCAACCAATTTTGTATTTTTTTATTTTTAGTGCCATCTTCTTAACGACTTAAAAACTTGTTTCTAAAACGCTAACTTGAAAAGGTATATTCAATTGCTGTGCCAAATTTTATTTTGCATAGTGATTAATTTGTTAATGAGCTGTTGTTGATTAGTAATGGGCTGTTTTTTTTAGTCAAAATCACGAAACAGTTTGTTTTGGTTGCATCAAAAAGAGTACATTTGAATTCTTAAGAAAAAAACAATGAAGCAATTGATTTCTATTTTGGTGGTAGCCGCCTTCGGAATTTTGGCATTAGTTGAACAATCAAAAGCCCAACCCAATCCAATGATTATGATTGG
>DALYCS010000161.1:0-3402 GCA_031973615.1 Flavobacterium sp.
TTTACACCAAACCCCGCAACGAAAAAAAAGTAGCCGATAGTTTGAATGCTATGGGTATTGAAGCCTACTGCCCGGTTGTGACCACCCTAAAGCAATGGAGCGATCGCAAGAAAAAAGTAACGGCACCGGTTTTACCTTCCTATGTGTTTGTTTGTTTGGATGCCGCCCAGCGCAATATTGTTTTTCAAGTGGCAGGAGTTGTTCGCTATGTGTTTTGGTTGGGGCAACCCGCTATCATTCGTGCGATCGAAATTGAAACGCTAAAAGAATACCTCTCCGAAGACTACACTACTGTAGTACAAACTACATTGCAACGAGGCGACACCTTGGTTGTGCCTGCAGGACCTTTTAAAGGACAGGAAGGGATTGTTAAAAGTACGACCAATTCTAAAATCCAATTGGTTTTGGAATCGTTAGGGATTTTACTGACGTTGGAAAAATAAACGTTACTCCCTTTCCGAATTAAAAATATTCCGATAGACCAAAGTTTTCTTTGCGGTATGAACCGCTGCAATTTCTTGAAGTGTTTTTTCAAAATAGCTTTTTAAAACGGGAGGCTCAATAATTTTAATATTATACATCCATTGCAACAACCATCCCATTAATTCCCGGTTGATGCCGCAATGCAACAATAGGGTTGTTTTTCCTCTTTTTTTGATGAATTGTTGTGAGGGATGCCAGTTGTGGTTTTGTAAAAATTCGGACACTACATTGGTAACTTCAATTCGAATCGTGTACTGTTCGGAATTGATGTTTTTGGTAATTCCAAAACGAGCATTTAGTTCCAATTGCACCGCTTTTTGATAGGATGTAGGCGTGCATTTCAGCGGAAGGGTCTTCAGATTAACCAACTGCCGAATACTATAAAAAACAACCACTTTTTCTTTTGTATTGTATCCCCCAACAAAATAACTGTTTCGATGGGTAATAATGCTCACGGGAATCAATTGAATTTGTTTTGTAGTAAACGAAAAGTTATCGCCCGTTTCGTCGTTTTTTAATTTTCCGATTTGAATTACATGCCCCGTTTTTATGGCATCTTTAATCAATTGTAGCTGTGTTAAATCAATGTCATTCCATTTTGGAACATAAAAATTGGTTTGAAGGTTGACTGCTTCTGCAAATTCCACTGCCGTGTCTGATGATCTATCACAATGGATTTGATAATATTTTGTTTTTCCCACATAGTGCGATGCCATTTGTTCTGTGGGTGCTAATAGTAGCATTACCTCGTGTAGATCCCGGTGAATTTGCCGTATACTTTTTTGCAGTCCTTCCTGTTTGTAGTATTGTTGTATTTCTAACAATGTAACGACGTTTTGTTGCAATAATTTATGCAAACCGTGCAATCGAGCGACCTTATTTTTAATTTGTTGTGACATATTTTGTCTTATATGAAGCAAATATACAAAAACTATAATTTATGTTTTTGATTATTTTTACAATATACTCTATTGTTTTAGAGTTATTTGAATGTTATGTATTCAATTTTTTAGCCTAAGTTTTCAGAATTTTTTTTAATTGAACCAACTCGAACTTTTCGTGCTTTACAAATTGTGAGTATCTTTGTACAATATTTCGGTAATGTTGAATGTTAAGCCCCAATAGAATAACCTATGAATGCACCCGATTTGATTCCCATTTTCCAATCCATTATTCCAAAAGAGCAATGGGCTTTGCTAAAAAAAGTAAGCCTTAAATTTCACGATGTTGCGCTGTTGAAATGGATCAGTTTTGGCAATAAAAACATCTACCGTCGGTACTATTTAAAAATAACGTACAAAGATCAATTGGTGAAAAAAATCACCATTTCTAAAACAACAAAAGACCAATTAAAACAAAACATCAAGACCTTCAACTATTTTTTGAAATCGAATAAGCTATAAAGCCTCATTTTTATTCAAAAAAAGTTTGAAATAAAAATATATTGAGTACTTTTGTTATTCAAAATAATCAAATTTGTGTTAGCCAATCTCATTACTTCTAAAACCCGTTTGCGTTTGCTGGTGAAATTTTTCGTCAATGCAGCCAATGAAGGCTATTTGAGAGGATTAGCTACTGAAATGCACGAAAATACCAATGCCATTCGTAAAGAATTGAATAATTTGGCCGAAGCGGGCTATATCTTGCGGGAAGAGCACGACGCCAAAGTAATTTATCGGGCCAACAAGCAACACCCATTTTTTTCGTTGTTGCAACAAATTGTCCGAAAGCACATTGGGCTGGATGATATAATAGACGCTGTGGTCAGTCGAATAGGCGAAGTAAAACGCGTTTTTTTGATTGGCGATTACGCCAAAGGAATTGATTCAGGTTTGTTAGAAGTAGTGATTGAAGGTGGTGTAATCCACCAACACTATTTGGAGCAATTGAAAGATAAAATAGAAAATGAAATTCAAAAAACCATCATTTTTCAAGTCACCACACGATTTGAAGGCGATGGTTTGCTGGTTTTTGAACAAGAATAATTAAACCCTTAGGGGGCATGAAACCACCTAGTTAGTTCGTAAAATGGGACTGACCGGGCGAAGCCGTGGAGTTAATGAGTCAATTAGTCAATGCGGCAATCAGTCAATTAGACAATAATACTATCTCAATATTCGTTAATCAACATTCGTTATTCAATATTAAAACTAATTAGCTAAATTTTGAACAACGAACAATGAACAACAAATCCCGAACATCTAACCGCCCTAATCAGACCGTCGTAGTGAAACAACGAAGAAACGAACAGGACCAATGCTCAAAGACGAGGCAGTATGACGAGCGACTCGCATTGCGGACCTCTTTTCGAGTTAGTTTTAAAGACGGAATAATTCAGGCTTGATCTTTTTTGTTACTTTTTACCATCAAGGGAAAAAAGTAAAATAAGCCAAATAGTCAATAGAGTAATTTTAACATTCAATATTCAACATTCGTTATTCAACATTACAAATAATGAAAATGAATTATGGACAACAAATCACGATAACGAAAATATAAAAAATGAAAAAAGCCATCATTGTTAGCGGATATTTTAACCCTATTCACAAAGGACATATTGAATACTTTAATAATGCCAAAGCTTTAGGTGATGTACTCTTTGTAATTGTTAATAATGACAATCAACGGGCTTTAAAAGGAAGTAAAGTATTTCAACTAGAAGACGAACGGGTTTTTATCGTTTCTAATATCAAAAGTGTAGACAAAGTGTTTCTTTCTATAGACGAAGACCGGACTGTCTGTGCGACACTACAACAGATCCATAAACAATTTCAAAACGACTATAAAATGGCTTTTGCTAATGGAGGCGACCAAAATAACCATTCTATTCCAGAAGTCCCTATTTGTGAGGATTTAGGAATTGACCTACTTGATGGATTGGGCGATAAAATCCAATCATCCAGTTGGTTGTTGAAATAA
>DALYCS010000162.1:0-3076 GCA_031973615.1 Flavobacterium sp.
ATTTTTCATCGTTTACCGGTCGTATTGCTATTGGTCGTTTACAAAGGGGTATTTTGCGTGAAGGAATGAATGTTTCTTTAGTAAAAAGAGATGGGACAATCAGTAAATCAAAAATTAAAGAATTACATACTTTTGAAGGTTTAGGACGTAAAAAAGTTACAGAAGTTGTTGCAGGTGATATCTGTGCGATTGTTGGGTTGGAAGGTTTTGAAATTGGGGATACTGTTGCTGATTTTGAAAATCCGGAAGCATTAACATCTATCGCAATAGATGAGCCAACAATGAGTATGTTATTTACTATTAACGATTCGCCTTTTTTTGGTAAAGAGGGTAAATTTGTAACTTCCCGACACATTAAAGATCGTTTGGCAAAAGAATTAGAGAAGAACTTAGCATTACGAGTTAATGAAACGGATTCTGCAGATAAATTTTTAGTATTTGGTCGGGGTGTACTTCACTTATCGGTTTTAATTGAAACCATGAGAAGAGAAGGCTATGAGTTGCAAATTGGTCAACCCCAAGTTATCATCAAAGAAATTGATGGTCAAAAATGCGAACCCATTGAAGAATTAACTGTTGATTTACCAGAAAATCTTTCGGGTAGAGCGGTTGAGTTTGTGACAATTCGTAAAGGCGAAATGTTATCTATGGAGCCTAAAGGTGAGCGTATGATTATCAAATTTAATATTCCATCTCGTGGCATTATTGGATTAAGAAATCAATTATTAACCGCTACGGCTGGTGAAGCGATAATGTCGCACCGTTTTATTGATTACCAACCATTTAAAGGTGAAATTCCTGGACGTTTAGGAGGTTCTTTAATTTCTATGGAAAATGGAAAAGCTATTCCATATTCTATTGATAAATTACAGGATAGAGGTAAATTCTTCGTTGATCCTAATGAAGATATCTACGAAGGTCAGGTAATTGGTGAAAATTCACGTGGAGATGACATGGTGGTGAATGTAACTAAAACTAAAAAATTAACAAACGTACGTTCTTCGGGTAATGATGATAAAGCAAGAATTATTCCTGCAATCAAATTTTCGTTAGAAGAAGCGCTAGAGTATATCCAAAAAGATGAATATGTTGAGGTAACACCAAAATCGTTACGTTTACGTAAAATCTATTTGAATGAAAATGATAGAAAACGATACAAAATAGCATAATTTTTAAATCCCGATGAAAGTCGGGATTTTTTAGCCAATATAATAATGGAATTAAAATTAAAACACGGCATAGATAACTTGCTTTTCGGAATGAAAGAGCAAGATGTTACTAAAATTCTGGGTAAACCCGATACGCAATATAAAGACGAAGAAGAAAATGTAGTTTTTATGTATAACTCGAGAAAACTTCGTTTAATTTTCTATAAAGAAGAAGATTTTAAGTTAGGTTATCTTACAACAACAAATCCAATGGTTAAGATATTCCATACTACTTTTTTGGGTAAAAATTGGAGTGATGTGTATCCTGTTTTAGAAAAGAACAAGTTGAAAGTATTTGAAACCGACACTTCTGAAGGCATGATCAGTTATTTTAATGAAGAGAATTGGTTGTTCATTCATATTGATTACAATGAAATTGTAAAAATTGAGTTGGGTGCTGTTTTTAGTGATAAAGATGAATTTGATTGGAAATTTTAAAATTTGAATCATAAAAAAAGCCGCTAAGTAATTAGCGGCTTTTTTATTTATTATTGATTGATTTTAATCAATTCAACTTCAAAAATTAAGTCCGCATTAGGAGGAATTACGCCTCCAGCACCTCTTTCACCATAGGCTAAATCGGAAGGAATATAAAATTTATACTTAGATCCTTCGGGCATCAATTGAACACCTTCAGTCCAGCCTTTAATTACTTGATTCAATCCAAAATCAATCGTTTCACCTCGTTGTACACTACTGTCAAATACTTTTCCATCCAAAAACATACCCGTATAATGAACTTTAACATTGCTAGTGGCAACAGGTTTGTTTCCTGATCCTTGTTGCAGTACGATGTATTTTAAACCGCTAGCAGTAGTTGTTGCATTTGCGAATTCTAACAGGGCTTTTTCTTTGGCAGCTTTTTGTTTTTCTGCTTCTATTTTATCGGCCTCTGCTTTCTTTGCAAAATAATCTGTAAATACTTTTTCAGCATTGAACTTTTTAGCGTCTTTTCCAATTCTAATAATTTTAACGGAGTTAATTACATCATCTTTCACAATTTTATCAACTACTTCAAGTCCTCTAGTTACATGCCCAAAAACTGTATGTCTACCATCTAAATGAGGTGTTGCTTTATGTGTGATGAAAAATTGGCTTCCGTTTGTTTTAGGTCCAGCATTTGCCATCGATAAAATTCCTTTTCCAGAGTGTTTTAAATCGGCAACAAATTCATCATCAAATTTGTAACCTGGATCACCCGATCCATCTCCTTTTGGACAACCTCCCTGAATCATAAAATCAGAAATCACGCGGTGAAATTTTAATCCATCGTAGAATGGCTTTCCTTTTAATGTACCTGTAATTTGACTGTTAGTCCCTTCAGCTAAAGTCATGAAGTTTGCTACCGTGATAGGAGTTTTTTGGTACTCTAATTGTACCGTAATTTTACCTTTTGAGGTATTAAATTCGGCAAAAATTCCTTCAACTTTTTTTTCTTGTGAAAATCCTAAGTTGGAAAATCCGATCAGGGCTAATGTAAGTATTACTATTTTTTTCATGTTGTTTGTATAATTATTTTGTTGGTTTTTCTAAAAGTTCGATTTCAAAAACAATATTTGCATTGGGTGGAATTAAATCGCCGGCTCCTTGTTCGCCATAGCCTAAATGCGAAGGAATGTAAAAAATAGCTTTGTCGCCAAAGTGCATCAGTTCCACGCCTTCATTGAATCCAGGGATAAAACGCAAGTTGCCAATAGAAGATTCCATAGGCATATACCCATTTTGAGCAGCGCGCGTTGGTTCAAAGGTTCCAAATGTTTTGGCTACTTCTTCATAGCTGGTATCAAATAATTGTCCATTTTCTAAAAATCCAGCATAATGGATATAAACGGTGGTTCCAATTGAAGGTTTTTTTCCGGAACCTTTTG
>DALYCS010000162.1:3086-3391 GCA_031973615.1 Flavobacterium sp.
TTTTGATACAATTTTGTAACGTAGTCCTGAAGCCGTTACTATTCCATTTTTAGTTACGTCTGAGAAAGTTTTGGCTTTATTTTCTCGGATAATTTTTGTTTTTTCTTCCCATTCTTTTTGGGCTTTTGCTTGCACGGCATAATATTTTTTGAAAATTTTTACCGCATCAAATTTTTTAGCTGTATTTCCAATGCGAATAATGCGGATGTGTTCAATTACATCTTCACTTTCAATGGTTTGAAGTACTTCAATGCCTTCGATTATTTCACCAAAAACACTATGAATGTTATCGAGCCAAGGCGTTG
>DALYCS010000163.1:0-3382 GCA_031973615.1 Flavobacterium sp.
AAGCATCCCAAAAAAAGTTTTTTCTTAATTTAGCAAGACTCATATCTAAAATTAAATAAGCCCCTAACAAGAATAGGATGCGAACAAATAAAAATGAGGTTACTCCAAATCCTTTGTATAAGAAAAAATCAGCCAAATAGGCGCCAATTTTACCCAGCCAATTTTCAGCTGAAATACTGCGATTGGTTAATTCACTTACAGCACTTTGGTCAGAATTTCCAGTAATGAAATAGGAAATAAACGAAAGCAGTAAGGCTATGGAAACTAAAACAAATAGTATACCAACAATAAATTTTTGTCGGCGACTCGTTTGTAGTGAAAACTTTTTAGTAACTGCGTCAGTTGCTTTATTTGCAACACCTTTTGAATTTTGTTTGGCCATTGAAACGGAACAATTTTTACAAAAGTAGCTAAATTAAAACAAATATGGAAAATAAATAATACATCCGATAGCAATGGCAGTTAAGGCAGCAAAAAATACGGCGCCAGCGGCTATATCTTTAATGAAACCAATACGTTCATGGAATTCTGGATGTATGAAATCGGCAATTTTTTCAACGGCAGTATTGAGTCCTTCTATACTGAGTACTAAACCAAAAACCAGTATTTGCATCATCCATTCTACTCGGGTGATTCCAAAATAAAATCCGGCTAGTGTCATCATTACCGCTAACGACGATTGTACCATTACACTGTGTTCAGTTGTAATAAGTTTAAAGGCGCCTTTTAGGGCAAATACCATACTTTTTAATCGCCCGGTAAAAAGCGTTTCGTCTTTTTCAAATTTCATATGCTATAATACAGTTAAAGCTGCTTCATAATTAGGTTCATTAGCAATTTCACTTACTTGCTCGGTATGTAAAATGGCACCATTTTCGTCGATCACAATAATTACACGAGAATGTAAGCCAGCCAAAGGACCATCAGTAATTTCTAATCCGTAGTTTTTTCCGAAGCTACCGTCTTTGAAATCGGATAAATTGATTACATCTTCCAATCCTTCTGCACCACAAAAACGTTTTTGTGCAAACGGTAAATCTCTGGAAATACAAAGCACTTTAGTATTGTTCAAGCTGATTGCTTTTTCGTTGAATTTTCGAACAGAAGTAGCACAAGTACCTGTATCGATACTTGGAAAAATATTTAATATGATTCTGGATCCCGCAAAATCGGATAAAGTAGTAGTGCTTAAATCGGTTTTTACCAGATTAAAATCAATTGCTTTTGAGCCTATTTGTGGTAATTCACCGTTGGTATGAATTGGATTTCCGCCTAATGTTATTGAAGCCATAGTTTTTTAGTATTTATTTGCAAAGATATTTATTTACGGTTAGAATGTTCATTTTGTAGCAACCAATTCTTGAAATCAAAGAAATTTTGAGGGGCTACACCGTGACCTACAGGATATTCATGATAGGAAACTTCAAGTCCTAAACTTTCTAACGCTGGTTTCGCCTTTCGTGCCCAATCTACAGGAATTACTTGGTCTACTGTACCATGTGAAATGAAAAATTTCAAATGGGAAATAGCTTGTGTGTTTGGTAGATGTAGCAGTATGTCAGCATTGAAATAACCACTTAACGCAACTATATTGTTGATTTTATTGGGATAAGATAGGGCAATTGCATAACTCAAAATTGCACCTTGGCTGAATCCTATTAAGCTAACTTTTTGTGCATCAATTGGGTGTTTTTGTAATACTTCATCTATAAAAGAAGCAATCAATTGAACAGATTCCTTTGCTTGTTCGTTGTCGGAAAATTTATTTTCATCGGCATCAAAATGTATGGCATACCATGCATGACCATAGGATTGAAGGTCATAGGGTGCACGAACTGATATCACATAATGATCTTGTGGTAATTCGTTGGCAAAAGAAAATAAATCTTCTTCATTGCTTCCGTATCCGTGCAGCAAGACTAATAGTGGGTTTTTGTCTAAAATTTCTTTGGGCTCGCGAATTAAATAGTGTAATTGCATTTTAGAAACTTTTGAATAAATTCTGATAGAAATCACCTAATAACGGTACTGATTTTTGTTCGCCATTCAAGCAATTGATAAAACCATACAACCACAAGATAAAAATGAAAATCCAAAACGATGCCGAAACCATCCAATTGTCAAAATAGCCAATGGGGTAGCCCAATAAAAAAAAGGTAGAAAAAATCCCTAAAGCTTGACGAATATGAAAACTAGCAAAATTGCTGCGGTTTTCGTCTTGATTCATAAAGATGGCAATTACGCTGCCTACTAGTGTTAGGTAACTGATTATGGCAGTTTGCTTTCCTTTGATTATAGTATTCATGTTATGTGTTTAAAATCAATTGTCCGTTGTTGTAAATTCCAATCGCTTTTCCTTTCATGTTGTGTCCTAAGAATGCTGAATTTTTTGATTTTGAAATGATATGTTCTTTTTCAAAAATCCATTCATTGTGAGTGGTAAAAAGTGATAAATCGGCAGAAGAATTTATGTCTATTGTACTTGATTTTGTATTGAAAATCAATTTACTAGCGGTTAATTTTTCAATTATTACTTCAAGAGGTAAAATGGTGTTTAAAGCCCCAAAAGCACTTTCTAAACCGATACTGCCATCGTGTGCTAAATCAAACTCTAATTTTTTATGTTCAATATCTAATGGATTGTGATCGGATGTAATGCAGTCAATCGTTCCGTCCAATACGGCAGCTACAAGCGCAGCGCGAGTTGCTTCCTCGCGTAAAGGAGGTGATACTTTATATCTTGAATCAAAGCTTGCTAATTTTTCATCAGTTAAAAGTAAATTAGTAACCGCTACACTACAAGTTACAGCGATTCCTTTTGCTTTAGCTTCTCTAATCAATTGAAGGCTTCCTTGTGTAGAAATGGTTGGAAGGTGTAATTTTCCACCCGAGTAAGAAGCTAGAAATAAGTTGCGTGCTACATGTAATTCTTCGGCTAGTGCAGGTATTCCTTTCATACCCAATCGAGTGCTCATCTCGCCTTCGTTGGCAATTCCGATTCCTTTGATGCTACTATCCTGACAAAAAGCAATTAAAGAACCGTCAAAATCTTGTACATATTGCAAGGCAATTTTTTGAAGATTGGCATTTTGAAGTGCTTTTTTATAATCACCAAATGCTATAGCACCGGCGTTTTGCATATCATATAATTCTGCCAATTCATGGCCTTCGCTGCCTTTAGTTAGTGCTCCAATAGGGTAGAGCGTGGTGGCTCGACCTTTTGCTTTATCAATCACAAATCGGATTTGGGATTGGTTGTCGATTACCGGATTTGAATTGGGCTGTAGCATAACTGCTGTAAACCCACTTTTTGCAGCAACTTGTAATCCGTTTTCAATGGTTTCACGGTCTTCATAGCCGGGTTCGCCAAAACAAACCGAAC
>DALYCS010000164.1:0-1837 GCA_031973615.1 Flavobacterium sp.
TTCTTCTGCCGCTAAACGTTCTACTGGATCTGAAATTGTATCAGGATGATCCTCCTTCATACTGTTTCTATAAATGGTTTTCAACTCTTTTAAAGTAGCCGTTTTGGTTACATTGAGTAATTTTCTATACTCCGCAATTTTTTTTGGATTCATATGTAAAAAATAAAAAAAGCCACTCTTTTAGAATGGCTATATTTAGTAGCGGGAACAGGACTCGAACCTGTGACCTTCGGGTTATGAGCCCGACGAGCTGCCTACTGCTCTATCCCGCGATTTGTGAGTGCAAATATACGACGATTATGTTTAAATGCAAGAAAATAACGAAAAAAATATTTATTTCTTGTATTCGACTGATATACCTACCTTTGCAGTTCAAAAAACAATAAAATGGAGCACAAAGCAGGCTATGTAAATATTATAGGCAACCCAAATGTTGGAAAATCAACGCTTATGAATGCGTTTGTGGGCGAACGTCTTTCCATCATTACTTCGAAAGCACAAACAACAAGGCATCGTATTTTAGGTATTGTAAATGGTGATGATTTTCAAGTGCTCTTTTCGGATACACCTGGAATTATTAAGCCAGCCTATGAATTACAAAATTCGATGATGGATTTTGTAAAATCAGCTTTTGAGGATGCTGACATTTTAGTATATATGGTTGAAATTGGCGAAAAAGAATTAAAAGACGAAGCATTTTTCAACAAAATCATTCATTCTAAGATTCCTGTTTTATTGTTATTAAACAAAATTGACAAATCAAACCAAGAGCAATTGGAAGAGCAAGTACAGGCTTGGAAAGAAAAGGTGCCAAATGCTGAACTTTTTCCTATTTCGGCTTTAGAGAATTTTAATGTACAAACCGTTTTTGATAGAATTATCGAATTGCTTCCGGTTTCTCCAGCATTTTACCCTAAAGATGCTTTGACTGATAAACCAGAACGTTTCTTTGTTAACGAAACCATTCGTGAGAAAATCTTGTTGAATTACGATAAAGAAATTCCATATGCGGTAGAGATCGAAACAGAGGAATTTATTGAAGACGAAAACATCATTCGAATTCGTGCCGTAATTATGGTAGAACGTGATACCCAAAAAGGAATCATTATTGGACACAAAGGAGCTGCATTAAAACGCGTAGGTATTCAAGCGCGTGAAGATTTAGAAAAATTCTTTGGCAAACAAATCCACTTGGCAACTTATGTAAAAGTAAACAAAGATTGGAGAAGTAGTGCGTATCAGTTGAAACGCTTTGGATACAAACAGAAATAAAAAAAACAAATGAACAAGAATATAAAAAAACCTGATGAAATTCATCCGGTTTTTTTTATTTTAAAAACCGATGCATTAACGCTTCCAACTTATACATTTGAGGTGCACATTTTTTTCTGTTGATACGTGCTTGAAAATAAAGCAACATCCATAGAATAGCCATAAAAAACATAACTGCGCAATCAACTACCACCGATTGATGTATACTCCAATGCGAATAGGCCATCATCATAAAAATCAAAAACACACCTCCTACAAAAAAGTGTAAAAACATAAAAAAAGTCCAAACCGTTTGATCGGGTCCAAACAAACCCTTAACATGGGTTGTATTATCATCAATTGCAGTTAATTCAATATGCAAATGTGGTGAATAATATTTTCGTTTGGCCAACGTAATGAATAAGAAAATATGATGATCAGAAACTTTGATCCGATAATCCTCTTTCACCTCATCTTTGATTATAGCAGCATTTTCTAAAATAGTCGCTACTGATTTTGGTACGTCCATTTGAAATCGGGGACGTAATTCAATGCTGTTTTCAATATCCATTCTTACAGATTTTAA
>DALYCS010000164.1:1847-3340 GCA_031973615.1 Flavobacterium sp.
TTTAAACGGCTCAAGCACTCTATTAAGAAAGAAACTAAAGACACTCCGAAAGGGTCAAAACAAAAGATTGAAACGAATCGCTAGAAAAAACAGCAAAAAAAACGTACTTTTGCCGATTCAAAACAAGAGTATGAACAATATCGTTGCCATAGTAGGAAGACCCAATGTGGGAAAATCCACATTTTTTAATCGTTTAATCCAACGCAGAGAAGCCATTGTGGACTCAGTAAGTGGCGTTACACGGGACCGAAATTATGGGAAAAGTGAATGGAACGGAAAGGAATTTTCTGTAATTGACACTGGTGGATATATCAAAGGTTCTGATGATATTTTTGAAGCAGAGATACGTCGTCAGGTTGAATTAGCCATTGATGAAGCCGATGCTATTATTTTTGTGGTAGATGTAGAAGAAGGCATTACACCTATGGATGATGAAGTGGCCAAATTGTTGCGAAAAGTTACCAAACCCGTTTTACTTGTTGTAAATAAAGTAGACAACGCTATGCGTGAAAAAGACGCTTTTGAATTCTACAACTTAGGTTTGGGAGATTATTATACCATTTCAGGAATGAGTGGCAGTGGAACAGGTGAATTACTAGATAAATTGGTTGAAGTTTTACCTGAAATGCCAGAAGTTTCTGAAGAAGTTGAACCGTTACCTCGTTTTTGTGTAGTAGGTCGCCCTAATGCCGGAAAATCATCCTTCATCAATGCCTTAATTGGGGAAGATCGATTTGTAGTAACTGATATTGCAGGCACCACTCGTGATGCAATTGACACCAAATACAACCGATTTGGTTTCGAATTTAATTTGGTAGACACTGCCGGAATTAGACGAAAAGCAAAAGTAAAAGAAGATTTAGAGTTTTATTCCGTTATGCGCTCGGTAAGAGCCATAGAACATAGCGATGTATGTTTATTAGTAATTGACGCCACGCGTGGATTTGAAGGACAAGACCAAAGTATCTTTTGGTTGGCCGAAAAAAACCGCAAAGGAATTGTCATTTTGGTGAACAAATGGGATTTGGTTGAAAAAGACACCATGTCAGCCAGAGATTACGAACGAAAAATTAGAGAAGAATTGCAACCTTTTACAGACGTACCAATTCTTTTCATCTCAGCATTAACCAAACAACGTTTATTAAAAGCCTTAGAAACGGCCGTAGAAGTATTTGAAAATAGAAAGCAGCGCATTTCAACTTCCAAATTCAACGAATTGATGTTGCCTATCATTGAAGCAACTCCACCGCCGGCATTGAAAGGAAAATATGTAAAAATAAAGTATTGCATGCAGTTACCAACTCCTACGCCACAGTTTGTGTTTTTTGCCAACTTACCGCAATATGTAAAAGATCCTTATAAACGTTTTATTGAAAATAAATTGAGAGAAAACTACAATTTTAGTGGTGTTCCAATTGATATTTATTTCAGACAGAAATAGTTGAAAACCGAAGTTAACGCTTCGGTTTTTTTATGGTCTTTGTTAAATTTTT
>DALYCS010000165.1:0-3334 GCA_031973615.1 Flavobacterium sp.
CGTATTCTTTATTTTCTAATTCGACTTTTAAGTCGTCCTCAGTATATTTACTCATATTTTTTGATTTATAGAGAGAAACTCTCTCCACAGCCACACGTTCTTTGTGCATTTGGATTGTTAAAAACAAATCCTTTTCCGTTCAAACCTCCTGAAAACTCTAATACAGTTCCGGCCAAATAAAGAAAACTCTTTTTTTCAACCACAATTTTAATGGCATTGTCTTCAAATATTTTATCGTTCTCTCCTGTTTCTTTATCAAATTTCAATTCATAAGACAAGCCAGAGCAACCGCCACTTTTAACGCCTACTCTAACATAATCTTGGGCGGCATCAAAGCCATCTTCTTGCATCATGGCAATGATTTTTTTACTTGCTGTGTCAGAAACTTTAATCATAACCTCGTCTGTATTTATTATTATAATTGTGTTATGTAATACGCTTAAAAAAAGTGATTTATAAAATTACTTTTCGGTGTTGCTTATTGCATAGCTTATTTTGATTTTGTCTAAATTAACCGCAAAGATAATCCATAAATTACTTTTTACAAGATTTGCTAACATTTTTATAACTTATGTTAACATAGTTTTTGTTTATGGTATTTTTTGTAATTTGGCTCAAAATAACAAACCATGAAATTGCACGCTATAGAGGCCGGAAATTTTAAATTAGATGGGGGAGCCATGTTTGGTGTGGTGCCCAAAACCATTTGGAATAAAACCAATCCCGCTGATGAAAACAACCTTATTGACATTGCCGCTCGATGCCTATTAATTGAAGACGGAAACCGATTGATTTTGATTGACACCGGAATGGGGAACAAGCAGTCGGATAAATTTTTTAGTTACTATTCCCTTTGGGGTGATCATTCCTTAGACCAATCCTTAAAATTAGCAGGTTTTCATCGTGATGACGTTACCGATGTATTCATGACCCATCTGCATTTTGATCATTGTGGTGGAAGTGTCAATTGGAACGCAGCCAAAACCGGGTTTGAAGTTGCTTTTAAAAACGCAAACTATTGGACCAATGACAAACACTGGGAGTGGGCTACAAAACCCAACTCTAGAGAAAAGGCTTCTTTTTTACATGAAAACATTATTCCTATGCAAGAAAGCGGTCAATTGCAATTTATCAAACGCCCTGAAGGTGATTATTTACAAGAATCTGAATTGGGCTTTGGGGTATTTTTTGCCGACGGCCACACCGAAAAGCAAATGATACCACATATTCAATACAAAGGCAAAACGGTAGTTTTTTGTGGGGATTTATTAGCAACTGCGGGCCATATTCCGATTCCTTATGTAATGGGCTACGACACAAGACCACTTTTAACTATGGATGAGAAAACTAAGTTTATGAACGCAGCCGCCGAAAATAATTATTATTTGTTTTTAGAACATGATGCGCACAATCAAATCATTACCGTAGAAAAAACAGAAAAAGGTGTTCGGCTAAAAGAGGTCTTGCGATGCGATGATCTTTTTTAATTTTTGATAAACCCTCACTTAATTGTAACAAATACAACTTAGATCAGTCCAATAACTGAAATTAATTATACCCATGAAAAGAAATTTTATACCCTTTAATTTAGGCTTGGCGCTTACGATCGCATTAACAAGCTGTGGAACCCAAAAACCGATCACGACAACAGATCTTGCTAAATTATCTTTAAAAACAACCCCGGTTGCAGAAAATGATTTAATGCGATGGAGTCATGTAGATTTACTGAAAGACACGGTGCCCGGAATGAGTGTTGACAAAGCTTACAATGAAATTCTCAAGAATAAAAAAGGTCAAAAAGTGATTGTTGGTATCGTAGATTCTGGAGTGGATATTAACCACGAAGATTTGAAAGCAGCCATTTGGACCAACCCAAAGGAAATCGCTGAAAACGGAATTGACGATGACAATAACGGCTACATCGATGATATGCACGGCTGGAATTTTTTAGGCAATGCCGTAAATGAACAGCTTGAAATGACGCGCATCGTTAAAAAGGGGCCTGGTACACCAGACTATGAAAAAGCTAAAGAAAAATTAGACGAAGAAATAAAAGGCATTACAAAAGAAAAACAACAACTTGATTTTATTTTAAATGCCGAAAAAGCAATTAAAACACATCTAAATAAAGAAACTTTTACACTAGAAGACGTCAAAGGAATTGTTTCAAATGAAACGAGTGTAAAACAAGCGAAAGCTATGTTTACTCAATTTTTAAGCACAACGACTAAAGATAAATTTGATGCCGAAATTGAAGAATACAAAGACTATGTTTATGGCAATCTCAATTACAAATTTAATGTAGCATATGATGGCCGATCTGTTGTTGGTGATAATCCAAACGACCTCAACGATACAAAATATGGAAACAACAACGTATTTGGCCCCGATCCAAAAGCAGCAAAACACGGCACGCATGTAGCTGGTATTGTGGCTCAAGTAAGAGGCAACAATATAGGGGGTGATGGTGTTAGCAATACTGCCGAAATTATGGTTATTCGAGCAGTTCCAAACGGCGATGAATACGATAAAGACATTGCGCTAGGTATTCGTTATGCTGTAGACAATGGTGCTAAAGTAATCAACGGTTCTTTTGGAAAATATTTTTCTCAAAACAAAGAATGGGTGATGGACGCTATCAAATATGCGGCCTCAAAAGATGTATTAGTGGTCGTTGCTGCTGGAAACGAATCGTATGATTTGGATGTGACCAATAAATATCCAAACGACACCTATGATGGTAGTCCAGAATATGCAAATAATGTGTTAATTGTTGGAGCACTTTCACCAAGTTACGATACTAAAATGGTAGCCGATTTTTCAAATTATGGAAAAAATAATGTAGACATTTATGCACCTGGCGATCAAATTTATGCAACAACACCTTTGAATACATATGAATATTTACAAGGAACTTCAATGGCATCACCAAATGTTGCCGGAGTAGCTGCTTTAGTTCGTTCCTACTATCCTAATTTAACTGCCGTTCAAGTAAAACAAATCATTATGGAAAGCGGGATAGCAATAAAAAACACGGTACTTTTAGGTGAAGATAAACACAAAACAAATTTTGCTGAAGCTTCTAAATCGGGTCGCATCATCAATGCTTATAACGCACTGCTTTTAGCAAAAAAAACGGTAAAAAAATAACCGAAAATTTCTATTAACTCCTATTCCTACAAGGTTGCATGGCTTTGTAGGAATTCTTTTAAAATCAACTATGAAAAAATTTCTTTTTATAAGCTGTTTTCCCCTCTTTTTATGGGCACAAAACAATCCAAATCCGGGTTATTGGCAACAACACGTTGACTATAAAATGGATGTGAAAATGGAT
>DALYCS010000166.1:0-1235 GCA_031973615.1 Flavobacterium sp.
TTGCCTTTGCCTAAAGCGACCCTAGGAATGGATATGTTTTTATTACTTTTGTTGTATACTTTTAAGGTGTAGGTACTCGAACCGATATTGGTAAATACAGTATCTAAATAGACTGTATCTTTTGAAAAACGTAGACTTCCTGTTGCCGATTCAAAATCAAAATCATTGCGGCAAGAGGTTAAAGCCAAAGAAAATCCTAGAATTAATAGTAATACTAAACGATACATGTATTGCGATTTTTTGTAAAAGTCCTTATTAATTTGAAATTGTAAAAGTTAATCAATGCAAATGCACTCCACTAAAACGAAAATTATTCTCTTTTATTCTCGTAATTATGATTAATTTTACAAAAAAAAGAACCACTATGTTTGATAGAGATACCATGTTGCAATTGTGCAACGAATGGAGTAAAAATACCTTGATGAATACGTTGGATATTGTTTACACCGATGCGGGTGAAGATTTTCTAACCGCTACTATGCCAGTCAATCCTAGAGTGCATCAACCTATGGGGTTATTGCATGGTGGGGCTACCGTGGCGTTAGCAGAAAGTGTTGGAAGTGCCGCTTCGTTAATGTTTGTAAATCCAGAAAAGCAAGAAGTTCGTGGTATCGAAATTTCTGCCAATCACTTGAAAAGTAAAAGAGAAGGAATGGTAACAGCTACGGCAAAAATCATTCATAAAGGTGCAAGTATTCATTTGTGGGAAATTCGAATCGTGGATGAAAAAGGAGCATTAATCTCCCTTTGTAAATTAACCAATATGGTCTTATCTAGAAGACAATAATGTCAGTTTTTAATACCATACAGTCGCTAATTTCCGATCAGAAGCCTTTTGTTTGCTACTTTAAGCCAAATGAAATGCGTTGGCAATTAGGGGTGCAATCAACAGATGATGTGCATCTTTTTACAGGCCAGAGTGGATTTGTATTTATGCCTTTTGATAGTGGTGATCCTGTGGTTATTCCTTTTGATGTGGCTCATTTTTCATATGGAATACTCGATGCTTATGAAGAATGTACTTTCACTGAATGTCAAACGGCTACCGATCAAAAAGAAACTTTTGAAAAATTAGTCGCTACTGGAATTGCTACAATAAATGAAGGTATATTGGATAAAGTAGTGTTGTCACGAAAACTAACGATTCCAGGGCATTTTTCTATTTTAGCTTCTTTTAAAAATATAATTAATACCTATCCTACAGCTTTTCGGTATTTGTTTTTTCATCCGAAAAT
>DALYCS010000166.1:1345-3277 GCA_031973615.1 Flavobacterium sp.
GGGTATGGTTGGGTGCAACACCCGAACAATTGGTTCAAATTATGAAGGGTCAATTTGAAACGGTAGCTTTGGCAGGCACCAAATTAGTTTCCGACGCAGAAGATTGGACTCCTAAAGAAATGACCGAGCAAAAAATAGTGACCGAATATATAGTTTCAAAAATTAGTACTCGGGCAAATAATATCGCTGTTTCTGAACCACAAACCATACAAGCAGGAAATTTGGTGCATTTAAAGTCGGTCATCACAGGCCAATTGACCGCTGATTTTTCAGCTCTTGACTTGATTACTACTTTGCATCCAACACCGGCCGTTTGTGGGCTACCAAAAGCAACGGCTACAGCTTTCATTTTAGAAAATGAAAACTACAATAGAAGTTATTATTCCGGTTTTTTGGGTGAATATAATTCCAAAGATGCTACCGATTTATTTGTAAATTTGCGCTGCATGCAGTGGGAAAAGGAAGTTGTTCATGTATATGTAGGTTGTGGCATTACTGCTGACAGTGATCCCAAACTCGAATACATCGAAACGGAAAACAAATCCATGACCATGAGAAATGTTTTAGTAAAAATTAATAATAATAAGCTGTGAAATTAGATATACTCGCTTTTGGAGCTCATCCCGATGATGTAGAATTGGGTTGTAGTGGTACGTTGGCCAAAGAAGTAGCTTTGGGCAAGCAAGTCGGTATTATTGACTTGACTCGAGGTGAATTGGGCACGAGAGGTTCGGTTGCTATTCGAAATGCTGAATCGGCTGAAGCCTCATCAATTTTAGGTGTTCAGGTGCGTGAAAATTTAGATATGCGTGATGGTTTTTTTATAAATGACGAAGCTCACCAATTAAAGGTGATTGAAATGATTCGCAAGTACCAACCCGAGATCGTGTTGTGTAATGCGATACAAGACCGACATATTGATCATGGTAAAGGGAGTCAATTGGTTAGCGATGCCTGCTTTTTGTCGGGCTTGACTAAAATTGAAACCCATCATAACGGGCAGCAGCAAGCTGCTTGGCGACCTAAGGTGGTGTATCATTATATCCAATGGCAAACTATCGAACCCGATTTTGTGGTAGATATTTCCGATTTCATGACGCAAAAAATGGAGGCCGTGCAAGCCTATGCTTCGCAATTTTATGATCCCAACTCCAAAGAGCCGGTTACACCGATTGCTTCTAAGAACTTTCTCGAGAGCATTCAATACCGTGCGCAAGATCTGGGAAGACTGGTAGGAGTAACCTATGCTGAAGGATTTACCACTGAAAGATATGTGACCGTCAATTCGTTAAGCGATTTGAAATAAAAAAACACAAAAAACCTTTGCAAGATAGTTGGAAAGAATTATATTTGCACTCGCAAATGAGGCCCTGCTTTGTTTGTCAAAACAAATGGTGATTGTAGCTCAGTTGGTTAGAGCGTCGGATTGTGGTTCCGAAGGTCGCGGGTTCGAGACCCGTCTTTCACCCTTTCAATTATAAAGCTTCGAGGCAACTCGGAGCTTTTTTTATGGGCATAAAAAAAGCCTTGAAGATTCTTCAAGGCTTTTTGGGAACTAATGGTAATAATTAGAACGCTAATTTTACGTTTAAGTCAAAATCATCAGAAATCGTTTTGTCTCCTAAATCAGAAAAGAAACTTCCAGATCCGTATTTGATATCATATTTTGTACGGTTTACTTTTAATGCTGCTGTTGCAGTAGTACCCGCTACGTTTAATTCAAATTTTACCGGCTCAGTTTTACCTTTGATGGTTAAATCTGCCGTTACTGAATACACATTAGCTGCTTTTTCTCCAATAGACTTGATAACTAAAGTAGCCGTTGGGAATTTTTCAGTCCCAAAAAAATCATCCGATTTTAAGTGACCGTCTAAGCTAGCTTTTCCTTTACCTTCTAAATCGGTAGTGTTGATGGTTGTCATGTCAACTGTG
>DALYCS010000167.1:0-3273 GCA_031973615.1 Flavobacterium sp.
CGTGATAAAATTATTTTAAAAGAGGGTGTGGCTTCAAACGAGATGTTCATATCTACACAATTTACAACAGGTACTTACAAACTAGTCGCTTACACCAATTGGATGCTCAACAATGTTGTCAATACCTATTTTGAAACTGAATTGACAGTCATCAATCCGTTTTTACCGTATAAAAACAAAAAAGAAACGACTTCTGAAACGATTGTATCTTCCACTACTGTTGCGCAACCTATGCCACTACAATCTAGTGCCATTACCCTGAAATCAAACAAATCAATATATTCCAAAAGGGAAGCGGTCAGTATCGCTTTATCAGATGATACAGGGCAATTTACTGATGGTAATTACTCGCTATCGGTAAGAAAAATTGATGGTCTCTCTCAAAAAAATAGCCCTTCGAGCGCCGAATTCATGCAAAAAACATCAGAACCTCTTATAGCAATTGATGCTCCAAAATATTTACCCGAATTAAGAGGTGAAATCGTATCGGGAAAAATAACAACTCGCGACGAAAACAAAAGCATTAAAGACGTTCATGTGAGTGCATCAATCGTGGGCGAACCCTTTGATTTGAAAATTGTAAAAACCAATTCAGATGGGACCTTTCATTTTATTTTAGACGAAACCATCAATACGCCAAAATTGCAACTTCAACTCATTGAAAATTCCATAACAGATTACCAACTTACGATTAATCCACCTGCTAAAATTGCAACGCCTACTAACTTTTCCAAAGTTAAGATTACAGAAAAAGACATTGCAACAATAGAAGAGCGATTGGTAGCAAGCCAAATTGTGAATGCCTATGCTGTTAAAGACAGTATTTCAGGAAATTCAACAACGGTTCCTTTTTATCATTACAATGCAAAAGAATATGTATTAGATAATTACAAACGATTTCCTTCCTTTAAGGAAACCATTATAGAAATTATTCCGGCCGTATACTTTAAAGAAAATAATGGCGACTTTTCGTTACACATTAGAGACTATCAAACCGGCGGTGATTCCTTTGGAAGTGCATTGGTTATTATTGATGGTTTGTTATTACAAGACGTAACTGAACTATTTGATTACAACACAAAAAACATCTATAAAATTGATGTCATCAATAAGGCATATGCCTACGGATCAAAAATTTTTAGTGGTGTAATTTCGATCACAACGTTTTCTAAAGCGTATGCATCAAAATCCAATTCAATTGTACCCGTTCAATTTGAACGATGCAAAGATGACAGCGCTTTTGTGCCAAAAAAATATGACACTCAAACCGATTATAGTCGAATTCCCGATTATCGCTACCAACTCGCTTGGGAACCATCAATCAAATTAAATAAAACAAATACTACCCAAACGTTTTTTACATCGGATGTAGAAGGATTGTTTGAAATTTCGCTTGAGGGCTTTTCAAAAAACGGAACCCCAGTTTCAATTAAAGAATATTTTGAAGTAAAGTAAGTACTGAAAATTAGCCATCAAAGTAATTTACATTTTTTGTAACTTTTTTAAAATTTCTGCGTATAACCAACAGAAATAATTAATGTTAGGATAATATACATGAGACAGCTTAAAATCACCAAGCAGGTAACCAATCGTGAAACTGCTTCTTTAGATAAATATTTACAAGAAATTGGAAAAGTAGACTTAATTACTGCTGACGAAGAAGTAGAATTAGCTCAAAAAATCAAAGCCGGTGATCAAAGAGCTTTAGAGAAATTAACCAAAGCCAATTTGCGTTTTGTGGTTTCTGTAGCAAAACAATATCAAAATCAAGGACTTACACTTCCCGATTTAATTAACGAAGGGAATTTAGGCTTAATTAAAGCGGCACAACGTTTTGATGAAACGCGTGGATTTAAATTTATTTCATATGCCGTTTGGTGGATTCGTCAATCGATCCTTCAAGCTTTAGCAGAACAATCACGTATCGTTCGTTTACCTTTGAATAAAATTGGTTCGATCAATAAAATCAATAAAATGTACGCCTTGTTAGAACAATCACAAGAACGTGCTCCTTCTGCAGAAGAAATTGCCAAAGAATTGGACATGACCGTAAATGACGTTAAAGAGTCAATGAAAAACTCGGGGCGCCATTTGTCAATGGATGCTCCTTTAGTAGAAGGTGAAGATTCAAATTTATATGATGTATTGCGTTCGGGTGAATCACCAAATCCGGATCGTGAATTAATCCATGAATCCCTTCAAACGGAAATTGAAAGAGCCTTAGAAACTTTAACACCGAGAGAAGCAGATGTAGTGCGTTTGTACTTTGGTTTGGGTGATCAACATCCAATGACTTTAGAAGAAATTGGTGAAACCTTTGACTTAACGCGTGAGCGAGTACGTCAAATTAAAGAAAAAGCAATTCGTCGATTAAAACATACTTCTAGAAGTAAAATTTTAAAAACATATTTAGGGTAAACCTAGTAAAAACTCCGGCCTTGTTCCGGAGTTTTTTTTTAAAGATTCAAAATTCCAAGTTGATTATTCAAAACTCAAAAAATGAAAGTTTATAATTTGTACATTTGCAAAAAGATTGAATATTCAATGTTGAACAACGAATTTTAAATCTACAATAAACAACATAATTACAACATGAAAAATACACGTATAGCCCCTTCCGTTCTAGCCGCTGATTTTGCCAATTTACAACGCGACATCGAAATGATTAATGCTAGTGAAGCCGATTGGTTTCATATTGATATTATGGATGGTGTTTTTGTGCCTAATATTTCTTTTGGAATGCCTGTTTTAGAAGCCATTCAAAAGCACGCAAAAAAAACGATAGATGTTCATTTAATGATCATAGATCCCGATCGGTATATTACTACCTTTAAAAAATTGGGTGCCGATGTGTTAACTGTACATTACGAGGCCTGTACCCATTTACACAGAACCCTTCAAGCCATCAAAGCCGAAGGTATGAAAGCGGGTGTGGCCTTAAATCCACATACTAATGTAGATGTATTAGAAGATGTGATTCAAGATATCGATTTAGTATGTATCATGAGTGTTAACCCTGGTTTTGGAGGACAATCGTTTATTGAAAATACGTATGCAAAAGTTGAAAAACTAAAAGCGTTAATCAACAAAAAAAATGCCGCTACAATCATCGAAATTGACGGTGGCGTAACCGATAAAAACGCGAAACAGCTAGTCGAAGCTGGCGCCGATGTATTAGTAGCTGGAAGTTATGTTTTTGGCGCGCAAGACCCCATAGCAACGATTGCCCATTTGAAAGAATTGACAAAATAATATCAAAAAGCCTGACGATTT
>DALYCS010000168.1:0-3233 GCA_031973615.1 Flavobacterium sp.
CGTTCCAAAATATGGTCCCTAATTCTGGACCCGTTGCCCATTTCCAAACCCCTTCGACATCTGAATCAGTACCGCCAATCCAACCAGCACCTGAAGCTTGTACACCAGAAATTTGGACTTCATCCATTGTGGTAATCGTAGCTAAATAACCTTGTAATCCATAGTAAGTAGAAGCTGCAGCTGCATTTTTTGCGGCATTCCAATTGATTCCAATATTGGGTACAAATTCGTAATAATGATCGGTTGACGCTAAATAATTTGCTTGTCCTACAGTAATAGAAAACACACGCTGACCGCTAGGATTTGAACTTGTAGTAGAAAAAAAAACGGCTTCAATAGCGGCTTCAAAAGCTATATAAGTAGGACTGCCACTTATGCCATTTAATGTTAATTTTCCTTCTATTGCATTCCAAGAAGCTACAATACTTGGATGAACTCCTGTTAAGGTTAATACATCTTGCCCAAAGATATAGCCCGAAGAAATTTGGATATACATGGCACTAATGCCTACATCATCTGGGTCGGTAATAGACATATTGGTTACGATAGGAAGTGTAGTTTGTGGACAATATATTTGATTTCCTGTCGCTTGCAATACTGGTGCTACATTTTGCCCTACTATAATGCTAGAAAAGAAAAGAAATAGAAAAGTAATTTTTTGAATCAATTGCATGGCACAAATATAATGCGAAAGAATTAGTTTGACGCAGTAATTTTTTGAAATAAATCCCAAATAACAATCCCAGCACTTACTGAAATATTCAGCGAATGTTTGCTGCCCAATTGAGGTATTTCAATCACACCATCGCATACGTTTATAGCTTCTTGTGAAACACCTTTTACTTCATTTCCAAAAATTAAGGCATGTTTTGTATGAGTTTCCGGTTGAAAATGATCTAACATTATGGCGTTTTCAGTTTGTTCTACTGCAAAAACTTTTGTTTTTTCAGATTTTAATTGCTGTACTACTTCTAATACATTTTTTGCATATTCCCATGCAACTGTTTCAGTTGCACCAAGTGCGGTTTTATGAATTTCTTTGTTGGGAGGAGTTGCCGTAATGCCACACAAATATATTTTTTCAATCAAAAAGGCATCCGAAGTTCTGAAAACAGAACCAATATTGTGCAAGCTTCTAATGTCATCAAGCACAACGATTATTGGTGTTTTTTGAGCCACTTTAAACTCGTTGATATTTTTTCGATCTAATTCGGCGTTGGCTAACTTTCTCATGACGCAAAAATAGGATAAATGTGACAATTAGGCAATTTGTCGACGGGCCAATTTTATATTTGAAATTGAAATTAAAAAATTGTTCCTGTCCTAGCCCTTGAAATTGTTATTGATTTTCTTACCTTCGCAATCATACTTAAATGAATCAACTGTGGCAAAGAAATCGGCAGCCGTTCCTGACAAAGCACCTAAGGAAACCCCATTAATGAAACAATACAACGAGATAAAAAACAAATATCCCGATGCGTGTTTGTTGTTTCGTGTGGGCGATTTTTATGAAACTTTTGGCGAAGATGCCGTGCGTGCGTCACAAATTTTAGGCATTACATTAACTAAACGTGGTGCAGGTTCTGAAACCGAAACTGCTTTAGCAGGATTTCCGCATCATTCAATTAATACCTATTTACCCAAGTTAGTTAAAGCCGGACTTCGAGTAGCGATTTGCGATCAATTGGAAGATCCCAAAATGACCAAAACGATTGTTAAACGTGGAGTCACTGAATTGGTTACCCCAGGAGTGTCTATGAATGATGAGGTGTTGCAGTCCAAATCCAATAATTTTTTAGCGGCCATTCATTTCGGAAAAAAAGTATTGGGTGTTTCTTTTTTAGATGTTTCTACAGGTGAATTTTTAGTTTCACAAGGCAATGATGAATACATAGACAAATTGTTGCAAAATTTTAGACCAAGCGAAATATTAATTCCAAAGCAATTTAAGAACCAATTCAATACGGCATTCGGTACTGATTTTCACACCTTCTTTTTAGAAGATTGGGTGTATAAAGAAGATTTTGCCTTAGAAAGTTTGACCAAACATTTTCAAACCAATTCACTAAAAGGATTTGGCGTTGAAGAATTAGCTGAGGGCTTGATTGCTTCTGGGGCCATTTTGTATTATTTGTCGGAAACGCAACACAACAAAATCCAACACATAACCAATATCCAACGAATTGCTGAGGATGCCTATGTGTGGATGGATAAATTTACCATTCGAAATTTAGAATTATATCACAGTTATAATCCCAATGCAGTTACACTTTTAGATGTAATTGACAAAACGCTTTCACCCATGGGGGCCAGGTTGTTGAAACGTTGGTTGGCTCTGCCATTAAAGGATGTTTCAAAGATAAGAAGTCGTCATGAGGTGATTACTCATTTGAAAGAAAACCCCGAGATTTTACAACAAATTCAAAATCAAATCCAACAAATTTCCGATTTGGAGCGTTTGATTTCAAAAGTTGCAACGGGTAAGATTTCGCCAAGAGAAGTGAATTTTTTGAAAGATTCGCTTGAGGCCATTGTTCCGATTAAAACATTGGCTTTAGCTAGCGATAATGAAGCGTTGCGTAGTATTGGGGATCGTTTGCATGCATGCGAAATGCTGCGCGAGAAAATTAATACCACCCTTCAAGAAGAGGCACCGGTTAGTATTCATAAAGGAAATGCTATTGCGGTGGGAGTTCATACGGAATTGGATGAATTACGCGCCATTTCATCAACGGGCAAGGGTTATTTAGAAGAATTAGAACAACGTGAAAGCGTTGCATCGGGTATTCCTTCGTTGAAAGTGTCGTTCAATAATGTTTTTGGGTATTATATCGAAGTTCGAAACACCCATAAAGATAAAGTTCCTGCAGCGTGGATTCGTAAGCAAACCCTTGTAAATGCAGAACGTTATATTACAGAAGAACTTAAAGAATACGAATCAAAAATTTTAGGTGCCGAAGAAAAGATACATCAATTAGAATCCCAATTGTTTGAGCAATTGGTGCATTGGATTGCTACTTACATCAAGCACGTTCAATTGAATGCTAGTCTAGTAGCGCAATTGGATTGTTTGACTTCTTTTACCCAATTGGCAATTGACAATAAATATGTTTGTCCTGAAATAGATGATAGTTTTGATTTGGAAATAAAAGAAGGACGTCATCCGGTCATTGAAAAGCAGTTGCCTGTGGGAGTGCCGTATATTTCTAATGATGTTTATTTGGATCGCGACT
>DALYCS010000169.1:0-2974 GCA_031973615.1 Flavobacterium sp.
ACCTATTCCGGTATGTGCTCCAAATGCTGTTGAAAATGAACCCGTAGCACCCGAAATATAATCACACACTAAAACGGTATTAATAAATCCCATTTCCATCCCGCCGTAAGCAGCAGGAACAGCAACACTTAAATAGCCTAGTTCACCTGCTTTTCGCATGACTCCCTCTGTTAATGCAAAATCTTTTTTCTCAAAACGCTCTTTGTGGGGCCAAATTTCTTTGTCTACAAATTCGATTACCGAATCACGCATCATGATTTGCTCTTCGTTGAAATCTTCTATAGTGAAGATGTCTTCACATTTTGTTTCTTTTATAAGGAATTGACCACCTCTAATCGTATCTGACATAACTTATTTTTTTTAGTGTTTATCCTGCTACGTTTTTTTAAAACGTTTAGGATTGTATTAATTCAAAAATTCAAAAACTCCGGCTGCACCTTGACCTGTTCCAACACACATCGAAACGATACCGTATTTGTTTTTTCGCAATCGCATCTCGTCAAACAGTTGCACAGAAAGTTTAGCACCCGTGCAGCCTAGAGGATGCCCTAATGCAATCGCGCCACCGTTTACGTTAACGATATCCGGATTTAAACCCAATTCTCTTACAACAGCTAATGACTGAGCAGCAAAGGCTTCGTTCAATTCAATTAAATCGATTTGATTTTGTTGTAATCCAGCTTGTTTTAACGCTTTCGGAATGGCTGTAACCGGACCAATTCCCATAATTCTGGGCTCTACACCAGAAGCTGCATAGCTCACCATTCTAGCGATAGGTTCTAAGTTTAATTCCTTAACCATTGTTTCGCTCATGATTAAAACAAAAGCAGCACCATCACTCATTTGTGAAGAATTACCAGCTGTAACTGAACCATCGGCAGCAAATACAGGCTTTAATCCTGCTAATGCATCCAATGAAGTTCCTGCACGAGGTCCTTCATCTTTGTTCACAACATAAGATTTACTTTCTTTTTTACCGTTTTCATTGACAAAAGTTTGTTCAACTGTAATCGGTACAATTTGTGCGTCAAATTTTCCATCCGCTTGTGCTTTTAGAGCTTTCATGTGCGATTGAAAAGCAAATTCATCTTGGTCGGCGTTGAATTGTTGTGCTACGGCTTCAGCCGTTAATCCCATTCCCCAATAATAATCTTCATGACCCGCTGCAGTAATTTTATAATCGGGAGTAGGTTTATAACCTCCCATTGGGATGTAACTCATGCTTTCGGCACCCCCAGCAATAATGCAATCTGCCATACCCGATTGTATTTTAGCAGTTGCCATGGCAATTGTTTCTAGACCAGAAGCACAATAACGGTTCACGGTAACCCCTGGTACATCCGTAATTTTTAATCCCATTAATGAAATTAATCGTCCAACATTCAAGCCTTGTTCGGCTTCTGGCATGGCGTTTCCAACCATAACATCATCGATACGTGTTTTGTCAAAATCAGGCAATTGTGCCATCATAAATTCGATGGTCTCTGCTGCTAATTCATCAGGTCTTTTAAATCGAAACAAGCCTTTTGGAGCTTTTCCAACTGCTGTTCGGTATCCTTTTACTATATATGCTGTTTTCATGTCTTAGTTTCTTAACGGTTTTCCTTTGGTTAACATGTACTGAATGCGTTCAAGCGATTTTCGTTCTGCGGTTAATGACAAAAAGGCTTCACGCTCTAAATCCAACAAGTATTGTTCTGAAACTAAAGTGGGTTCCGATAAATCACCACCCGCCATAACATAGGCTAATTTGTTAGCAATTTTTTTATCGTGTTCTGAAATAAAATTTCCTGCTTGCATTTGGTCGGTTCCAACTAGAAACATACCTAATGCTTGTTTTCCTAATACTTTGATATCTTTTCTTTTTACAGGTTGTGTATACCCTTGTTCTACCATTTGTAGCGCAATTTGTTTTGCTGTGGCAATTTGGCGGTCTTTGTTAACCACCACAATATCTCTTCCATTTTGTAACACTCCGGTATCAAATCCTTCGTAGGCGGAAGTTGCAACTTTAGCCATGCCAACGGTTAAAAAATATTCTTGTAAAACGTTTAATTCCACATCGTTTTTACGGAATAAATCCGATGCTCGCAAAGCCATTTCTTTAGAACCTCCACCGCCGGGAATTACACCCACACCAAATTCAACTAAACCAATATAGGTTTCTGCTGCGGCAACGGCTCTATCGGAATGCATGACCAATTCACAACCACCACCAAGAGTCATTCCATGCGGTGCAGCGATTACTGGAATTGCCGAGTAGCGACATCGCATCATGGTATCTTGAAACATTTTGATCGCCATATTTAATTCGTCATATTCTTGCTCGACAGCCATCATAAAAATCATTCCTAAATTGGCACCAACCGAAAAATTGGCACCTTGATTTCCAATAACTAATCCGTTATAGTCTTTTTCAGCGAGGTCGATGGCTTTGTTAATGCCTTGTAAAACGCCTGCACCTATTGAATTCATTTTGGATGCAAATTCTAAATTGAGGATACCATCACCTAAATCGGTAATGATTGCTTCACTATTATTCCATATTTTTTTAGTATCTCTAATATTATTTAAGATAATGAAAGCATCTTGTCCAGGGATTTTATCTATTGTTTTATGGGGAATGGAGTAGTAATAAGTTGCTCCTTCTTTAACGGTATAAAATGTAGTATGACCAGAAGCGATCATTTCTGTTACCCATGTAGCAGGTTCAAATCCTTCTGTTTTCATCATTTCTATACCTTTTTCAACACCTATGGCATCCCATATTTCAAAGGGCCCATTTTCCCATCCAAATCCAGCTTTCATGGCATCGTCAATTGTATAGAATGCATCCGATATTTCAGGAATTCTATTTGAACAATATTGAAACATGGCTGCGAAATTTTTTCTATAGAAATCTCCTGCTTTATCTTTTCCAGTTATTAAAATTTTAAAACGATCAATAGGTTTGTCAATTGATTTTGTCAATTCT
>DALYCS010000169.1:2984-3229 GCA_031973615.1 Flavobacterium sp.
GTTTAAATCAAGTGTTAGAATTTCTTTGCCTTCTTTTTTGTAGAAACCTTGGCCTGTTTTACTACCCAACCATTTGTTTTCCATCATTTTAGATACAAATTCGGGAAGTTGAAATAAATCATGGGCTTCGTCTGTTGGGCAGTTTTCATAGATACCATTAGCAACATGTACTAAAGTATCCAATCCAACCACATCAACTGTTCTAAATGTAGCCGATTTAGGACGTCCAATAACTGGTCCGGTTA
>DALYCS010000170.1:0-631 GCA_031973615.1 Flavobacterium sp.
TGTACTTTCAGTAATGTTGAAACGCACGTTTTCTTGTAATGCTTTACGTTGGGCTGTGAAATGAAAAAATTTGGCCATCAAATAAAATACCATATATTTTGGAATAAAATACCGGTTTTCTTGACCCAACATTTTTCCTCCAATGACACTGGGACGTAAAATTTGATAAGGTAATTGTAAGGAAGTACATTGTTGAATGACGAATGCTTCAGAATGAAATTTTGCATTTTCATAGGCATTTCGATGGTCTAATTCAAATTCTAAATTATGAAAATCATTCGCGATCAGTCCGGATCGAGCTCCCGAAGAAAATGCCGTGCTGATGTAAATAAATTTTTTTATAAAGGGTGAAAACGATGTAAATATAGCCTTAGTAAGAGAAGCGTTTTCGTGAAATATTTTTTCTTTTTGATCCTCGTCTGTCGATAAATTGACATAGCCCGCCGAATGAATAAAGTAAGACCCTTTTAATTCTTCAATTGCAGTATTTTCGAGTTGAGCTAAATCGGTATCAATGATTGTAATATACTTCAGTAAGGTTGCTGTTCCTTTATCCGATAAAAATTTAGGGGTATAATGGCTGGAAAGCAATTCGGTTATTCGGTCTTTTGCTGCTACTTTTCCTTTATTG
>DALYCS010000170.1:641-3201 GCA_031973615.1 Flavobacterium sp.
TAATTAAAAATAAGGTGCCTTGGATGTCATTATGGATAAAGTGCTCTAAAACATCATACATGATATGTGAGCCTAAAACACCAGTTGCACCTGTAAGGATTATTTTCATTTGAATTGTTCTTGCCTACAAAAGTAAGGCTATTTAATGAGATTATTTTTTAATTGCCACCATTTCCAAGCCACATTGTCATCGTTGTAATAGGTTTCGATTTCTTGAAAACCTGCTTTTCTTAATATATGATTAGAAGCTCCATTTTCTGCATGGGTGTATGCATTCATTGTTGTTATTTTCATAGTATTGAAACCATGGTCCAACCAAAACGCTGTAGCTTCAGTAGCATAGCCTTTATTCCAAAAGGGTTCATTTAATCGGTAACCATAATCGTAAAAATTGGTGTGCCCATTTTCTACGTGGTCGTTGATGTATTTGATGCCTGTCCAGCCTATGAATTCTCCTGTTTCTTTTAAAATTGTGGCATAACGACCAATTCCATTTTCGTTGTACTGTTTCAGTAGATAGTGAATAATTTGGAGCGATTCGTCCATATGAATGGAAGGTTTTTGCCAAAGGTATTTATGCACAATAGGATTAGCATCCATTGTAAATAAGTCCTGTGCATCTGACACCTCAAAAGGACGATAAAGAAGTCGCGAAGATTCAAGTATACTCATGTTCTAATTTTTAAATCTGAAATTAGTATTCTATAGCCATCTGGATCTAAAAACATTTTTCCATTTTCATTCCAATAGGGATTTTTAGCTTTAATAAATTCAATTTCATGAGATTGTAATTTATTTATAAGTAAGTCAAACTCCATTTTACTTTCTGGGTAAAAAACGAGTGTATCGTCCTCTTTAAAATCAAAACAAATAACTTCTTTTGTTTTTGTAAATTCTAAATGCCAATTTTCAGTTGATTTCCCAATAAAAATGCCATCATAGCCATTGTGATTTTCAAAAGCGCCAAGCAATTCAAAACCTAAAATAGCAATATAAAAGGTTTTAATTTGTTCTAAATCATTGGTATGTCGTGCAAAACGAAATGTCATTTTACTCTACTAATTTATGTAAAGTATATTCAATCAAAGCATCTACCGTTTTGTAAGGATCTTCACTAAAGGTTCCTGTGGCACGATTGGCAATAATTGCATTCAGTGACAAGCATTCGTGTCCTAGTAATTTGCCCAAACCATATATGGCAGCGGTTTCCATTTCTAGATTGGTCATCGAAATGCCCTTATATTGAAACTGATCCATTTTATGATTTAATGTTGGATCTTGAATTTCCAAACGTATGACACGTCCTTGCGGTCCGTAAAACCCACCGACAGTTCCTGTGAACCCTTTAAAAATGGTGTTACTTTCAAATTGTTTTACCAATTTTGAACTTCCAGCTATCACATAAGGTCGGCCTTTGCGAAGGTCCCATTGGGTTTGCATAATAAAAGCTTCTTCAATTCCTATTTCTGAAATTGCATCGATTGAATAGGAGCGAAGCATGTTGTCTAAACCAAGCCCATACTGACTCATTACGATACTGTCACAAGGAATATGCTTTTGCAGGGAACCAGATGTGCCAATACGAATGATATTTAATGTAGTTACTTCTTTTTTTATTTTCCTCGTCTCAAAATCAACATTGAATAAAGCATCTAATTCGTTCATTACAATGTCTATATTATCGGGGCCAATACCTGTTGATATCACCGTTATTCGTTTGCCTTTGTAGGTGCCTGTTTGAGATTTAAATTCCCGTTTTTGGGTACTGACTTCAATCGTTTCAAAATGCTGGGTGATTTTTTCCACACGGTCTTGATCCCCAACAAAAATAATGTCTCTGGCTACCTGCCCGGGTTTTAGATTGATGTGGTATACACTTCCATCTGGATTTACTATTAATTCTGATGCTGCTATCATTTTCTTTTGTATAAAGTTTAGCTTTGCTTTGTTCGGATTCGACTCGGATCAGGCTTCAGATTCGTTTTTTTGAACTTGAAAGAAAATTAACCGCCAACTCGTTTTGTTTTGAAACCTTTTTCTTGTAAAAGTTTCATAATCTTATCACGATAATCTCCTTGAATGATAATTTCACTATCCTTGAACGAACCGCCTACTGCTAATTTACTCTTAATTTCTTTGGCGAGTACTTTAAAATCTTCATCGTCACCCTCGTAACCCGATATGATGGTAGTAGGCTTTCCTTTTCGTTTTTCGTACTTGCAAATCATAGGTTCTTGCTGAACGTATAACTCATGAGGTGTTGCTGCAATTGGTTCCGATTCGTTAGATACTTCGTGGTCGGGAAAAAGTTTTTTTAATTGTTCTTGTAAATCCATGAAACTTTTAAATTAAAAATTGAGAATTAAAAATCAAAAAAATTTCTAACTCCCAATTTTTTATTCCTATCTTAATTATTTATTTTTTAATCAATCCTAATTCCACCAATCGCTCGTTTAAATAATCACCAGCAGTGATGTCTTCAAATAATTTTGGGTTTTTTTCATCAATGCATTCGGGCAAACAATTTAATTTCATATCGCTAACCGGATGCATGAAAAAT
>DALYCS010000171.1:0-780 GCA_031973615.1 Flavobacterium sp.
CTCATGTGCTTTCTAATCAGAAAGTTGGGCTATACAATAATCGATTTCTCGAATTAATGAATTTATTTTGAGTTTTGTTTCTCGTTTATTTTCTTCACTGCCTAATAACGAATTCACCATTTTAAGGGTATCCAATTGATTTTGAAAAGAAGTTAAGTCAATTGCTTGTTGCTGTTGCATCTTTTTTGAAAGCAACAATTCTTCTTGTAATTCAGAGTTTTTCTTTTCCAACTGAATCAACTTTTGATTGAGCTTGAAAAACTTAACTTCTAGAGAATCAATTAATTCGGATAATCCATTCATTAACGATGAAATTCATTTCAATAAGTCACAAAGTTAGCATTAGTATTCAAAAATCGCAATAGTTTTTGTTAAATTTTATAATTAAATTTTATTTTGCACTAAGTAATTGACAATTAGTCGATTGTTTTCCTTCGCTACTTTTTGTGTTAGACTTATTTTTTTTTACTATTTTAGCACTAAACAGCAGCGTTATGAAATTTGTATTAGCCATTTTACTAGTTCCTCTATTTATTTTTAGTCAAGAAAATTATCCTCAAGATGCCTTTCAGTCGCCTTTAGCCATACCCTTAGATATTTCGGGTTCTTTCGGTGAATTACGCAGCAATCATTTTCATTCGGGATTGGATTTTAAAACTGCAGGTGTGGAAGGATTACCTGTATATGCCACTGCAGATGGTTATGTTTCTCGCATTAAAATTTCTCCTTTTGGCTATGGAAAAGCGCTTTATATTACGCATCCCAATGGGTATACTTCGG
>DALYCS010000171.1:852-3175 GCA_031973615.1 Flavobacterium sp.
CCAATAAAAAAAGGAGAAATCATTGCTTTCACAGGAAATTCTGGCGGAAGCGGTGGACCACATTTGCATTTTGAATTTCGTGATACAAAATCAGAACAAATTATCAATCCCATGCATTTTGGATTTAAAAAAATGATTAAGGACGAACGAAAGCCAATCATCCAAGGAGTCGTGGTTTATCCATTAGATTCTACCGTAGTAAATAATGCACAAAAACCTATTAATATTTCATTTAATAAGCAATCCGATGGTACCTATCTGTGTACCAAAGTTAAAGCCAACGGAAGAATCGCTTTCGGTATAAATGCTTATGATAATTGCACCAATGCCTATAACAAAAACGGATTGTATAAAGTTAAAGCCTATCTTAACGGTGTGTTACAATATCAATATGGATTTGATACATTTGCTTTTGACGAATCGCGTTATATTAATAATTTCATCGATTATGAACGTTTTCATGATATGGGACAACGCGTTCAAAAATTATTTGAGTTGAACAATTATCCACTCTCAATTGTAGCAGGAAACGTAAAAGACGGTACGTTGAAAATTGTTCCTAATGCCAATTATACGTATCGTGTAGAATTGTATGATTTTCATCAAAATAAAATAGAACTAATTATTCCAATTGAATATGGATCTCAAGTCCCTTCGATAAAAAAAACAATTAAAAAAACACCTTATTTTGTAAAAGCTAAAACCGAATCTATTTTTGAAAAAAATAAAGTTTCGGTGTATGTACCCGAGAATGCATTTTATGCTAACTTTTATATGAATTTTGATGTCAATGGTGATGTAGTTTCACTGCACGATGATAGTGTACCGGTTCATAAAAATATCACATTGACCTTCAATGAAGTTAGCGGATTAACCGAAGAGCAATTGAGTAAAACCTATATCGCTACTTTAGAGGGGTATAAATTGGATTTTAACAAAACTACCCGCAAAGGCAATTCCTTTTCTACTAAAGTTAAGTCTTTGGGAACCTATAAGCTGGCTCAAGATACTACGCCACCTCGTATTTATAATGTTAATTTTGTGGAAGGGAAAACGTTGAAAGATCAAAAAACAATAAGTGTTTGTGCTGCCGATTTGCATTCCGATATTGCTTCATATAAGGGGTATTTGAACGGGAAATGGATTTTGTTGGAATATGATTACAAAACGAACAAGCTGCTGCACAATTTAGACGATGCCATATGCGTTACTGGTAGGAATGATTTAAAGATTGTGGTGACGGATAGTTTGCAAAATTCAACTACCTTTGAATCTTATTTTTTTAAATAATTAATTCCGATAGTTTTGAAAAACAACTGTTTATTTTTCTTTTTTTGTTTGTGTACTTTAGTCACTTTTGCCCAAAAAGCACGCGTAAAAGGGGTTATTTTAGACGAAATGCAAAATCCTATAGAGCAAGTTACCGTAAAAGGACTTGACAAAGTGGTTTTTACTAATGCTAACGGATTTTATACTCTTGAAATTCCAGCCCAGCAAAAAGTAATGCTTGTTTTTTCTCACCCTACTTTTAAAAATAGTTCGGTAACTGTTGAGTTGAAACCCAACGAAGACTTCGAGTTAAACCCCGTTTTGAACACTAAAATTGAACAAATGGGCGAGCTTGTAATTACCAGTGATAGTAAAAAGCGTATTGAAGGTGTCACTACAATTGATCCAATAACCATTCGATTGATTCCCGGAGCCAATGCGGGAGTAGAAAATATCATAAAAACGCTTCCTGGTGTCTATTCCAATAATGAATTGAGTACTTCATATGCTGTGCGTGGTGGTAATTATGATGAAAATTTGGTCTATGTTAACGAAATTGAAGTTTACCGACCCTTTTTAATTCGTTCGGGGCAACAAGAAGGTTTGAGTTTTACCAATACCAATATGGTCGAAAATGTTGATTTTTCTGCCGGAGGATTTCAATCCAAATATGGTGATAAACTCTCATCGGTGTTAGATATTAGCTATCGCAATCCCAAACGTTTTAGAGCTGGTATAGAAGCGAGCTTATTAGGGGGTAGTGTTACCGCTGAAGGGGTTTCAAAAAATCAAAAGTGGTCAAATATTACGGGGGTAAGATACCGTGATAATAGTTTGTTAGTAAACAGTCAGGAAACGCAAACCAATTTTAAACCTACTTTTTTTGATGTACAAACCCTGCTTAATTTCAATGCTTCTACCCAATGGAATTTTAGTTTTTTAGGGAATATTTCTCAAAACAACTACAATTATCAACCGCTCAGTCGTCAAACTAATTTTGGTACGGTAAGCGAGCCAATAGCTCTTTTGGTATACTATGAAGGACAAGAAAAGG
>DALYCS010000172.1:0-3145 GCA_031973615.1 Flavobacterium sp.
CTAGATGCCGGAAATAATACGGCTATGGAACCCTATCGTGCATTTGTAGCTGATAAATTAGATGGAGACCAACAACCATTGGGTTTTCAAATGCAAAGTTTTTTTACCGGATTCGGGCAAACACTAGCCAATTTGTCGTTGTTTATTTTTCCAATGATTTTTATTGGAAAAACAGGGGCATTGCCTACTTGGGTTTACGCTTCTTTTTTCTTGGGTGCCATTTGTTCCATAGGTTCCATTTGGTGGAGCATGAAAACCACCCCTGAAATACCGCCTAGTGAAAAAGAAATTGGCGAAATGAAAGCAAAAAAAGGAGGACTAATTCATTCCCTGCTAGAAATTGGTAAGGCCATTGTTGAAATGCCAAAAGTAATGTGGCAATTGGCTTTGGTGTATCTATTCCAATGGTATGCATTGTTTTGTTATTGGCAAAATTCATCCAAAAGTATTGCTTTATCTGTTTGGGATGCAACTCCTAAATCAAACCCTGAGGCATATGAGAAAGCAGTCAGTTGGTCTGGATTAGTTAACGGATGGTACAATATCGTTACTTTTCTAGTAGCCTTTGCATTGGTAGGCTATGCAAAAAAATATGGGGCAAAATACGTACATGCTTTTTGTTTATTCCTGGCTGCCCTCGGTTTTTTAGCTTTTCCGCATATTGAAAATAAAACCTTATTATTTTTCGCGATTACGGGCTTTGGCATTGGTTGGGCTAGCATGATGGGAATTCCTTATTTGATGATAGTTGCAAACATACCAAAAGAACGTTATGGTGTATATATGGGAATCATTAACATGATGATAGTAATTCCTATGATAATTCAAAATCTAACTTTTGGTTCAATTTTAAAGAATTTTTTGGGAAATGACCCAAGAAATGCCATCACATTTGCAGGAGTATTATTACTTATTGGTGCACTTTTGACCCTTCGAATCCAATCTAAAAAACAAATTACTTTGTAGGATGCATACAATTCACTATGAAAAATCCATTGCTTTATTGCATCGAGTAGCTTCGCCGAGCGGTTTTTTGGCAAGTGCAGAGAACACCTCTAATTATCAAAGGGTTTGGGCTAGAGACGGAGTCATTTGTGGATTGGCCGCATTAGCATCAAAAGATGAAAAATTAATAGCTACATTTAAAATCACGTTGGAGACCTTAGCGCGTTACCAACATGAAGTAGGTACAATTCCTTCCAATGTTTTCGTATCAGGAAATCAAGCCGAAGTAAGTTATGGTGGTTTAGCGGGTAGAGTAGATGCTTTGACATGGTTTATAATTGGGGTTTGTCAATACGGATTTCATCAAAATGATTCCGCATTTGTAGATAAGTATTCGCATCAAATTGAAAAATGTTTTCAATTATTGGCAGCTTGGGAATTCAATAATAAACAACTGGTTTATGTGCCGCTTTCGGGTAACTGGGCCGACGAATACATTACAGACGGATATGTGTTGTATGATCAATTATTGCGTGTTTGGGCCTTAAAATGTTATGCGCATTTTAATAAAAATTCAGCTATTGCTACTAAAATAGAAGCTATTATTCAGCAAATTGAAGCCAATTTTTTGCCTAATGCAACCGTTGAGCCATTTCATCCAAGAGCCTACAATGCAATTAATTTTGCTGATTTTGCTCCCTGCTCCTTTTCGCCATCTGGATATAAAATGCAATTCGACGCTTTTGCAAACGGTTTATTATTATTGTTAAATTTGGGTACGAATACTTTTCAAGATAATTTAATGGAATTTACTTCTCAATTGGCTGTATCAACTCCAATGGGGTTAATTCCCGCTTTTTGGCCTCCTGTTTTCCCACAAGACGAACACTGGAATTTGTTAGAGAATAATTGTAAGTATGAGTTTAGAAATTATCCCTACGAATTTCATAACGGAGGAAGCTGGTCAATGGTCAATGGTTTTTTTTGCATGGCCTATCAATCCAAAAATGAAATCGAAAAAGCTAGATTACTATTGCAAAATATCAATACAGCAAATGCTCAAAATGATTTTTCGTTTTACGAAAATTTCAATACGCAAACACAAGAACCAAATGGTGTTGCTTTCTGTGCTTGGAGCGCAGCAGCAGGAATACTTGCCCATCAATCCATTTATCATAATTTTAAATTTTTAATTTAGTTTGAAAACCATAGACATCATTAGTATAGGAGAAATCGTTATTGATTTTATTGGACATGAAATGAATAGGTCGATCAATCGAACAAAAGATTATCATCGTTATTTAGGAGGTTCTCCAACCAACGTTGCTGTAAATGCATCTAGATTAGGATTAAACGCCTTGCTTGTGGCTACTTGTGGTCAAGATGGTTTAGGTGATTATTTGGTTCGAAAATTAAAATCGAATAAAGTAATACTTGATAGCATCCAAAAATCACAAATACATCCAACTTCAGTCATTTTTGTTTCTAAATCTACCGAAACACCAGACTTCATTGCCTATCGTCAAGCGGATTGTCAGATAGAAGTTCAGCAATTACCAGATACTGTATTGGCCAATGCTAAAATTTTTCATACAACGTGTTTCGCTTTAAGTCAAAATCCTGCAAGATCTACCATTTTAAATAGGGCAACAAAGGCAAAAGAACTCGGATTAAAATTGAGTATAGATATTAATTTTTCCGAAAAAATATGGCCGAATCGAGAAGAAGCAATAGCCGTTTTAAAAGAGTATTTATCGAATGATCCATTAGTAAAATTAAGTGAGGATGATTGTTATAGATTATTCTCAGAACAAAAATCGGAGGATTTTATTTTTGACTATTTTCATGGGTTAGGTGTAACTACAATTTGTTTGACTAAAGGAAAAAATGGAGTAGTTGTTTCGGATAAAACTAAAGGGATAATTAGACAAAATGCCTTAGAGGTTGATGAAATTAAAGACACTACTGGAGCAGGAGATGCTTTTTGGACAGGATTTTTGTATGCTCAACTACAATATTACACATTAGATGAGAGTATTACTATTGCACAAAAGTTAGCCGCCATTAAGTTGCAAAATATTGGTCAATTACCCGATAATATTGGTATTGATCAAATCATACAACATCCTTAAAATAAAAATTACTGGATTGTAATAGCTCAAATCACTCGTTTGAGCTATTTTTTTATCCCTATTTTTAA
>DALYCS010000173.1:0-2988 GCA_031973615.1 Flavobacterium sp.
TGGGAGCCATAACATCAGCACCTGCTCTTGAGGCTTCTAATAAAAAGGCATTTCCGTAGTCAAAGAAATAAGTGCCTTTTGCAGTATGTTTGTTGATGGCATCAGCATGTCGGCGTAATGTTTTTTGTACTTCTTCTTTGAATTTTTCAGGTTGTGTAGCCATTAGTTCGTTCGATTGTTCAAAGGTAAATCCTAATGGATAATACCCTCCCGCCCACGGATTATGCAAGGATGTTTGATCGGATCCCAAATCGACATGTATATTTTCTTGGTCAAATCGTTCCCAAACTTCCACGATATTTCCCAAATACGCAATAGAAACCACTTCTTTATTCTCCAAAGCTTTACGCACTCGCGTGACCAATAATGTAAGGTCCTCCACAATTTCGTGGATCCAACCCTGTTCGTGTCTGATTTTTGTAATTTTTGGGTTGACTTCAGCACAAACGGTAACACAACCTGCAATTGTACCTGCTTTGGGTTGGGCACCACTCATACCTCCTAATCCAGAAGTGACAAACAATCCGCCACGTGGTGCTTTTTTTATTTTTCGAAAACCGTTTAAAACAGTAATTGTAGTTCCGTGAACAATGCCTTGAGGGCCAATGTACATATAACTTCCGGCTGTCATTTGGCCGTATTGAGAAACACCTAAAGCATTCATTTTTTCCCAATCATCGGGCTTGGAATAGTTCGGAATGACCATTCCGTTTGTTACTACAACCCGCGGCGCTTCTTTGTGTGATGGGAATAAACCCATCGGATGTCCCGAATACATGGCCAAAGTTTGTTCGTCGGTCATTTCAGCTAAATAGTGCATGGTTAGGCGATATTGGGCCCAATTTTGAAATACCGCACCGTTTCCACCATAGGTGATTAATTCGTGCGGGTGTTGTGCTACTGCATAATCCAAATTATTTTGAATCATTAACATGATCGCTTTGGCTTGTTCCGATTTTCCAGGATATTCTGATATAGGTCGCGCTTTCATTTCGTAATCAGGACGAAAGCGATACATGTAAATCCGACCATAGGTCTCTAATTCTTCTTTAAATTCAGGTACTAATGCGGCATGATGTTTTGCGTCAAAATAACGTAAGGCATTTTTTAAGGCCAATTTTTTCTCTTCATCCGAAAGAATTTTTTTTCGAATAGGCGCATGATTTATTTCCGTTTCGTAGGGTTTTGGCGCTGGTAATGTTTCGGGTATCCCTTCGGCAATTTGTTCTTTAAATGTCATCATAATTTTGAGGTAATATTACATTACATGCAATCACTTTTCTATTATTTTTTTATGTTCCCTGTTTTTTTATCATAACCATATGGGCAATGGCGGCAACCGCTTTTACAGCAATAGCCTCTTTTTAAGTGGTATTTTTCTGTAAAACATTTGAATCCTTCAGGAGTAAAATAATAATCTTCTCCTTCTTTTAAATTATTTGGATCTATTTTATGGTTCATAGCTACAAATTTAAGAACTTTGCTACAAATGATTGTAATCGTTTGATAATATTTACCCTAATCCTATAAATTAATAATTAAAGAATTGGTTAAGCGCCTTGCATAAACAGAAAATGACCGTTCAAAATCAAAAAATAGTACTCGATTTTCCTAATGGAATTGAACTCCATGTGAAGCGTGAAGATTTGTTGCATCCCATTATTTCGGGTAATAAATTTCGAAAATTAAAATATAATATACTAGAAGCTAAACGATTAGGGCATACAAAATTGCTCACTTTTGGTGGGGCTTTTTCCAATCATATTGTTGCTGTTGCTGGAGCCGGAAAAGAATTTGGGTTTGAAACAATTGGGTTAATTCGAGGTGACGAATTACAAGATAAAATTCAAGAAAACCCTTCATTGTTAAAAGCGCAACACTTTGGAATGCAATTTAATTTTGTAGATCGCACCCAATATCGTAATAAAATGGATTCTAATTTTTTGGCACATTTAGCGGAACGTTATGGCTCTTTCTATTTGATTCCCGAGGGCGGAACCAATGCATTGGCGATAAAAGGCTGTGAAGAAATACTTACTGCCCAAGACAAATTAGAATTTTCGCACATCTGTTGTGCTGTTGGAACAGCAGGAACCTTATCGGGAATTATCAATTCTTCAAGTGATACCCAACAAATTGTTGGATTTTCTTCCCTAAAAGGTGATTTTTTGTCTGAGGTAATTTGTAGTTTTGTACAGAAAAAAAATTGGACCATCAATGAAACGTTTCATTTCGGAGGATATGGGAAAGTTACAGACGAATTAATTAGGTTTTTAAACGCTTTTTATGCAAATCATAAACTGCCTTTAGATCCTGTTTATACTGGAAAAATGATGTTTGGCATCTTAGAATTAATACAACAGGATTATTTTCCACCCCATTCAAAAATACTAGCTATACATACAGGTGGGTTACAAGGTATTGCAGGAATGAATCAAATGTTACACGCAAAAAATAAAGAAATAATACACTATAATGGTTAAAAAAATTGGATTACTTTTTGTTGTTTTAGTCGTGCTTAGTTGTACGAGTACAAAATCTGTAGTGAGAACAACATCAACTTCGAAGTCAACTTCGGTTAAGAAAAAAGAATCGACAGCATCTAAAGCCGTTGTTTCTCAAACGCCGAATAATTCGACTCTTACAAAAAAAAATGGCGCTGAAATTGATTTGGTGGCTACTTCAAACGTAAGAACTTACGAGGAAGAAATCAAATTGTATATTGCTAACTTCAATGAAATTGCCAAAGAAAACATGAAATCTCATGGGGTTCCGGCGAGTGTTACTTTAGCGCAGGGAATACTAGAATCCGGAGCAGGAAAAGGAAAGTTGGCCCTTTCGGCAAACAATCATTTCGGGATAAAATGTCATAAAGAATGGACTGGAGATAGTGTCAAGCACGACGACGATGCCGCACAAGAATGTTTTCGTAAATACGAACACCCACAAGAATCATATAAAGACCATTCTTTGTTTTTAACCTCACGG
>DALYCS010000174.1:0-803 GCA_031973615.1 Flavobacterium sp.
TTGTTTTAAATGCAAGGCGCAATTCGCAATATAATAGGCGCAATCTGAAGCTACTTCAAATGTCTTTTGATTGGTTTTAACTTTTTCAAACAACAGCTGAGCCGACAAATACTGTTTGTCGTTATACAATTCTACCGCTCGATTGAAGTCGTTCAAATCGTGCGTATATACGGCTGATTTTTGGGCAAAAAGTGCTCCCGAAAAGAACACAAATAAAAAAGAAATTTGGAGATACTTAATCATTTTGATCCGCTATTTATGAATTTCAAATATAAGCTTTATTACCTTTATAAACGAAGATATCAAACATAATATTGTGCGATTTTTAAACAGAGTTTTTAACCAAAAGCACTATTTTTAATTGAAAAGCGGATAAAATTTTGAAACGCAACGATAAGTTATTACTTTTACATTTTAAAATCATACCATACTATGTCAGAAACAGTTCTTTCGTTAAAAAACGCAACCATTTATCAAGATAAAAACCCTGTATTAAGCGACGTTAATATTGACGTAAACCATGGTGAATTCCTCTACTTAATTGGTAGAACAGGATCTGGAAAAAGTAGTTTCTTAAAAACCTTATATGCAGATTTATCTTTAACCGAAGGTGAAGGAAGTGTTGTAGGCTATAATTTAGCCACTTTAAAAGAAAGCGACATACCGTATTTAAGAAGAAAACTTGGTATTGTTTTCCAAGATTTTAAATTATTACCCGATCGAAGCATTAAAGATAACTTACTGTTTGTGTTGAAAGCTACCGGTTGGACTGAAAAAGATGCAATGGATGCTAAAATAGAAGA
>DALYCS010000174.1:903-2988 GCA_031973615.1 Flavobacterium sp.
GCCGATGAACCTACCGGAAATTTAGACCCTCAAACTAGTATTGAAGTAATGGAAGTACTTCGAACGATCAATGCTAATGGTAAATCCATATTAATGGCCACTCATGACTATGCCTTAGTATTAAAATATCCTTCAAAGACTTTAAAATTTGAGGAAGGCAAAATGTTTGAAGTAGTTCAAAGAACGATGTAATGTTATCCATATTAATTCCTACATACAACTACAATGTTGTTCCTTTGGTTAGTGAATTAATACAACAAGCTAATGGCGTAAAAATCGACTATGAAATAATCATACAAGATGATGCGTCAACACAATCTGCAATTGCAAATCAAAACAGCAATTTATCAGATTTTCCATTTGTTCAATACATACAACTGCAACAAAATGTAGGCCGAGGTTCCAATAGAAATTTATTGATTCAAAAGGCACAATACCACTGGGTATTATTACTTGATTGTGACATGTTACCGGTAGATGCGTTTTTTATCAGTAACTATATCGCTTTGATCCACCAAAAAAATGATGCGGTTATATATGGTGGCATTTGCTACCACAATGAAGCACCTCAACACGATGCACATTTACGCTGGAAATATGGCACTACTAGAGAAGCCATACCGCTAGCCGTTCGAGAAAAAAAACCATACCAACACACCCTAACCTCTAATTTATTAATACAAAAAGCTATTTTAGAAGCCACTCCTTTTCATCCTAACATTCAAAAATATGGTTATGAAGATTTGGTTTTTGTTTTGGAATTAGAGAAAAAAGGAATTGCGATTAAACACATACACAATCCATTATTTCATGATAATCTAGAAACAGGATCGATTTTTTTAAACAAAACAGAAGAAGCCTTAAACAATCTCAAACAACTGATTGAAACAAAAATAGTATCCCCAAAGTCAACTCGTATTAGCCTTTGGAAAAGCAAACTTGATTTTTTTCCAGTAAATAGTCTAATTTGTTTAGGATTCAAAGTTTTTAGAACATCGTTAGTGCGCAACTTGTGTTCTTCCAAACCGAAATTATTTCTCTTTGATTTTTATAAATTAGGGTATTTCATGCACTTATACCATAAAAAGTAATGAGTACATTTTCTGTCATCATACCATTATTCAACAAGGCTTTCAGCATAAAAGAAACCCTTGCATCGGTGTTGCAACAAACCTATACCGATTTTGAAGTCATAGTCATCGATGATGGATCAACGGACGATGGTTTTGCTCTAGTGTCGCAATTTACAGATGCGCGTATTCTGTTGGTGCAACAACCTAATCTTGGGGCAGCAGCAGCTCGAAATGCGGGAATTGAAAAAGCTACTGGGGAATTGATTGCTTTTTTAGATGCCGATGATTATTGGTTTCCCCATCATTTAGAAACACTTTTTAAATTGCATGCCGATTTTCCAAATTGCGGGTTGTATTGCAGTCGTTATCAAACAAAAATTTCAAAGAAAACCATTCTTAATCCTACTTATTCAAATAGCATTCCAGATAATTACAGAGGCATACTATCCGATTATTTTGAAGCTAGTTTGATCCATCGTGTGAGTCTCACATCTGCCTGCGCTATACCCAAAAAGGTATTAAAAAATGGTTTTGTATTTAATACGGAAGTAAGCAGCGGTCAAGATTTAGAATTGTTTACTAAAATTGGCATCCGCTATACTGTGGCACTGCATAATGAATATACCGTTTTATATCATTTTGAAACGCCAAATTCACTTGCCAAAACCCCTATTTTAGAAAAAAAATTGATGGATTTTTCTCAATTTGCTGCTGCCGAAGCAACAAATAAAAGTTTGAAAAAATTTTTAGACGTGTACCGTTTGGAATATGCCTTGCATTTTAAAATAGCTGGTGCAACAGAAAAATCAAATTTTTATCTCAAAGATATTGCTTCTAAGATACCTTTCAAAACAAAACTGTTATTGGTGATACCCGGTTTTATTTTGCGATTATTGTTAGCTATCAAACAGTTGTTGAAAAAAAATGGGATTGATTTTTCGGTGTATCATTAATCTTTTGATTGTAAAAAATCCGCAAAGGTTCTTATGTAGTCGTCTTCCTCAAAAACAGC
>DALYCS010000175.1:0-2982 GCA_031973615.1 Flavobacterium sp.
GGATCATGTGATGATAGGGTATTCTAATAACGAACCCGCTATCAATCCTGAAGAAGTAGCGAGTTGGAAATGGATGAAAATAGAAGCCATTAAAGAGGATATGATTCAAAATCCAGCCGATTACACTGTTTGGTTTAAAATAATATTTGACGAGTTTTACCATTACCTTGAAGAGCATAAATTATAAATACATCAAAAATTCTGAATCCAAATTCCTAAATTCTTATGAGAGTAACTGTATCAAGAAAAGCCCATTTCAATGCTGCCCATAGATTGTATCGAAAGGATTGGTCCATGGAAAAAAATCAGGAAGTCTTTGGTAAATGTAACAATCCAAACTTTCACGGCCACAATTATGAGTTGATTGTTTCAGTTACCGGAAATGTGGATCCAGAAACAGGTTATGTGATGGATACCAAAATACTTTCCGATATCATTAAGGAGCATATTGAGGAGGCTTTAGATCATAAAAATCTAAATGAAGATGTGCCTGAATTTTTTGATTTGAATCCTACAGCAGAACACATTGCTTTTGTAATTTGGAATAAGCTAAGAGTATTTATTGCTGCCGACAAAGAATTAGAAATTACTTTATACGAAACGCCCAGAAATTTTGTAACCTACAACGGGAATTAAGTCATGGCGATACAAATTGGAGATAAATTACCTCACTTTACAGCCCTTACTCAAGACGGTGCATCATTTGATAATAAGTCGGTTTTGCAAAAACCTGTAGTCATTTATTTTTATCCAAAAGATAACACGCCAGGTTGTACAGCACAAGCCTGTAGTTTTAGAGATGCCTATCAAGATTTTCAAGATTTGGGTGCTGAAGTCATTGGGGTGAGTAGTGATTCCGTTCGTTCGCATCAAAATTTTAAAAATAAATACAAATTGCCTTTTGTGTTGCTATCCGATGCCGATCGCAAATTGCGAAAGTTGTTTGGTGTTCCTACTGCCTTTTTTGGATTTCTGCCTGGAAGAGTAACGTATGTATTTGATGCTTCAGGAATTTGTATTTATATTTTTGATAGTTTGAGTGCTAAAGGACACATCGCTAAAGCTTTGCAAGCGCTGCAGGGAGCGCAACAAAAATAGTCCGTTTTTTTCAATAATTTTGCATCTTTGCAATTCAATTACTCCATGTCATGAAATTTTATCCGTTAACATTTGTACCGATATTAAAAGACCGCATTTGGGGAGGAACCAAATTAAAGACTTATTTAAATAAGGATATCGTATCGCAAACAACTGGCGAAAGTTGGGAAATATCTACAGTACCCGATGATATTAGTGTGGTGCGCTCGGGAGCATTGGCTGGAAAAAACATCAATGAAGTGATTGCCTTGTATCCCGAGGAAATTTTAGGAGAATCGGTTATATCTCGATTTGGAATACAGTTTCCATTATTGTTTAAGTTTATTGATGCCAAAGAAGATCTTTCCATTCAGTTGCATCCCAATGATGCCTTAGCAAAAGAACGACACAATTCGTTTGGTAAAACTGAAATGTGGTATGTTATGCAAGCTGATGAAGCGGCACGATTAGTTGTTGGTTTTAAAAAAGAATCCAATTCGAAAGAATATCTTGACCATTTACAGCGTAAAAAAGTGGTAGATTTATTAGAGATGCATCCGGTTCAAAAAGGGGATGTTTTCTTTTTAGAAACAGGAACTATTCATGCTATTGGAGCAGGTGTAGTTGTGGCTGAAATACAGCAAACGAGTGATATTACCTATCGGATTTATGATTGGGATAGGGTAGATGCTGAAGGAAATGCAAGAGAATTACACACCGATCTTGCTCTAGAAGCCATAAATTATTCTACAACTCCGTCTAAAATTACGTATACCGAAACGCCTGATAGTTCTACAGCTGTAGTAGATTGTCCTTACTTTAAGACGAATATCATAGCCCTACAAGATCATTTGCATTGGAAGAAAACCACAGATGCTTTTACAGTATTTATGTGTACTAACGGACAATTCGAATTGGTTTTTAATGATGAAATCATGCATTATAAAATGGGAGATACACTATTAATTCCAGCGATCATTGATCAATTGACATTGAAAGGGAAGGCTACGTTATTAGAAATTTCGATATAATGTATTGAGAACAAAATATATTATGTAATTTTGCATCAAATTTTAAACACATAAAAAATGGCAAGCGTTAAAAACTTGAAAAAAGAAATCAACTACGTTTTAGGAGATATTGTAAATATCGTTTACGTATGGGAAATGACTACTGTAGGAAAACCAACGGAAGCTTCTGATAAATTGGTAGATGAAATTTACGAAACGTTTGATGCTTTAATGACGAAAGCAAATCAAAAAGATGTAGAAAACAAAAAAGCACACTTCAAACAAATTCGTAAAGATTACGAAGAAGCTGCTAATCAATTTGTTGCAAAAATAAACGGATTAAACTAAAAAAAAGTGCGATAAAAGTGCCGATTTTTTTTGGAATTTTAAATTTCAGAATTATATTTGCACCGCATTAGAGTTGCCGGTGTAGCTCAGCTGGCTAGAGCAGCTGATTTGTAATCAGCAGGTCGTGGGTTCGAGTCCCTCTATCGGCTCTAAATGAAAAAACCATCACATTGTGATGGTTTTTGTTTTTTATGCGCAACTGGATTATTTTCCTTCGGTTGCTTTGCGTTCTTTTAAATAAGAGGTCAACATTTTACCATATTTGGAAGTTGCCACTTTTGGCTTCATACTTTTTTGAATGGTATCTAAATAAGGGATAGTAATGTTTGCAATTTCTGAAAGCGCCAAATAAGGTGCTATTTCATATTCGGAGTGGGTTACTGCAAAATTAGCTGTATAACGGTATTTACGAATCAATAATTTTTGATAAGCATCTTCAATGCTATCGGCTGTTTTAGGATTTGGTTTGAGATCGTTTTTTAATCTTTTTTCCAGTAAATTTAGATTGATATCATTAAAACGACTGTTGATTTTATTAAACTCTACC
>DALYCS010000176.1:0-2975 GCA_031973615.1 Flavobacterium sp.
GGTCGAGAAAGACTACAGGAGCGGTTTCATTTTGTGCCGATACAAATTGTTTTTTTCTGCCTTCTAGTAAAAGTTCGCTAAAAAGTAACGGATTTTCTAAAAACAATTGCTCGATTCCTTGTTCTTGTGCTTCTTTGATTACTTCTCGTGAAATTTCGGGATAGCAAGTATGTCCTTTCGCTTTGAGTGCTTCAATTAAGGTTGTTTTTCCCGAACTTGGTCCGCCAATTAATACTACAATTTCTTTATTCATAAACTGAAATCTATGCCACAAAAGTAAGTTTTTTTAAAAATCTAATCAACTTTAAAATTTTATAAGTGGTAACAATATAATTCTGAACATAAAAAAGTATATTTGCTTTTTAATATCGATGCAGATGATGGATAAGAAAACAGAAGATTTCTATAGTAGACTAAAAGAAGAACTGTCAAACTCAACGCTTTGGCCTTCAGAGTATTTGTATAAATTTATTTTACCTTCATCCAATTCGGGTATTGCGAAAATCGAATCCGAATTTAACGACATGGGAGCCGTTATTACTACCCAACAATCTAAAACGGGTAAATTTACCAGTGTTTCGATTAGTGTAACCATGCAAAGCCCACAAAGTGTTATCGATAAATATATTGCTGTTTCTGACATAGAGGGCATTATTTCATTATAAAATTATGATAGAAGAAGTTAGTTATTTAGAATACAATTCACAACGCAGCCATTTGATTATTCCAGAATATGGAAGACATTTGCAAAAATTAATCGATCAAGCGACTGCAATTGAAGATAGAGAAGAGCGAAACAAAGCAGCAAGATATATAATTTCGGTGATGGGATCTTTGAATCCGCATTTGAGAGATGTGTTGGATTTTCAGCACAAATTATGGGATCAATTATTTATCATGTCTGATTTTAATTTGGATGTAGATTCGCCTTATCCGATTCCTTCTAAAGATATTTTGACCCAAAAACCTGACCGGTTAGCTTATCCACAAAATTTCCCAAAATACCGCTTTTATGGAAATAACATCAAGTACATGATTGATGTGGCGAATAGCTGGGAGGAAAGTGAATTGAAAAGCGCTTTGGTTTTGGTTATTGCCAATCACATGAAAAAATGTTATTTGAGTTGGAATAAGGACACCGTAACCGATGAAGTAATTTTTGAACACTTGATGGAACTTTCGGGAGGTAAATTAAACCTTTCCAAATCTAATGAAGAGCTTTCAAACACGCAAGATTTAATGAAAGTGAATAAAAAAGTATCCAATAAAACTCAATTCACGGCTAATAAATCCGGAATTGTAAAAAAGAATACCAATAGCAAAAATCATCTCAATAAGAATAATAAAAACACATTCAAAAAAAATAGTTAAGCAGTATGGGAACATTTAAAATTGAAGGGGGTAAATCGTTAAAAGGAGAAATTACTCCTCAAGGTGCTAAAAATGAAGCTTTACAAGTTTTATGCCCCGTATTACTAACCTCGGAAAAGGTTCGTGTAACGAATATACCAGACATTATTGATGTCAATAAATTGATTACGTTACTTGGAAATTTGGGCGTAAAAATTCAAAAAAATGGTCCTGGTGATTATACTTTTCAAGCTGATGAAGTGAATGTGAATTATTTGAAAACGGAAGCATTCAAAAAAGAAGGTGGAAGTTTGCGTGGTTCGATCATGATTGTAGGACCTTTGTTGGCTCGTTTTGGTTGTGGTTATATACCAAAACCTGGAGGAGATAAAATCGGAAGAAGACGTCTAGATACGCATTTTGAAGGGTTTATCAACTTAGGAGCTACCTTTAGATATGAAAAGGAAGACCATTTTTATGGTGTAGAAATAGATGGTAGATTAAAAGGAACTTACATGCTTTTGGACGAAGCCTCTGTAACCGGAACCGCTAACATAGTAATGGCTGCTGTATTAGCAGAAGGTACTACTACTATATACAATGCAGCTTGTGAACCTTATTTGCAACAATTGTGTAGAATGTTGAACGCTATGGGTGCTAAGATCACTGGAGTAGGTTCAAATTTACTAACAATTGAAGGAGTAGAAAAATTAGGAGGTTGTGAGCACCGTATTTTACCGGATATGGTTGAAATTGGATCTTGGATCGGATTGGCGGCAATGACACGTAGTGAAATTACCATCAAAAATGTGAGTTGGGACAACTTGGGACAAATTCCGAATGTGTTCCGCAAATTAGGAATTACATTAGAACGTAAAGGTGATGATATTTATATTCCTGCTCATAAAGATGGGTATGAAATCAAAACTGATATCGACGGATCTATTCTAACGATCGCCGATGCGCCTTGGCCTGGATTTACACCTGATTTGCTTAGTATAGTGCTTGTTGTTTGTACGCAAGCTCACGGTGATGTATTGATTCACCAAAAAATGTTTGAAAGTCGTTTGTTCTTTGTGGATAAATTGATTGATATGGGAGCAAAAATTATGTTGTGTGATCCGCATAGAGCAGTAGTAATGGGACATAATTTCCAATCGCAACTTAAAGCAACATCTATGAGTTCTCCGGATATTCGTGCCGGTATTTCACTTCTTATTGCTGCATTAACGGCTAAAGGAACGAGTACAATTCAAAACATTGAACAAATCGATAGAGGTTATGAACGCATAGACGAAAGACTTCGTGCTATAGGTGCTGATATTGTTAGAGTATAATTCAGTTTGCAGTCTTCAGTAATGTGTTGGCGTTTATCCAGTCATTACTGATTACTTAAAACTGAACACAGCCTACTGAGATGGAATCTTATGTTATTATTTTTCTTTGTCTAGCCTCATTTGTGGCTGGATTTGTTGATGCTATTGTAGGTGGTGGTGGCTTAATTCAAACTCCCATTGCTCTCGTATTGCTTCCTAATATTAATATAGCATCGGTTATTGGGACCTTAAAAATTCCTGGATTTAGCGGAACATTCATGGCAGCTTATCATTACTTAAAATCGGCAA
>DALYCS010000177.1:0-2941 GCA_031973615.1 Flavobacterium sp.
AAAATATAATTTACCCGATGCCTTAGTAACCAAATATGATGGTGAATGGATCAAGACTTCTACACAAGAATACCTTGACAAAGCCAATGCACTATCAAGAGGGTTACTTCGATTAGGAGTAAATAAAAATGATAAAATTGCTATCATTTCATCTACAAATAGAACCGAATGGCACATGACCGATATAGGCGCATTGCAAACTGGTGCTCAAACTGTGCCAATCTATCCAACAATTTCATCTGAGGACTACGAATACATTTTGAATCACTCAGAGTCTAGCTATTGTTTTGTATCAGATCAAGAAGTTTATGATAAATTAATTGCTGTTCAAAAGAACTTACCCAATCTAAAGGAAATTTTTTCCTATAACACTATTGAAGGATGTAAAAGCTGGACCGAAGTACTTGAATTAGGCGCAGACACCTCTAATCAAGATGTGGTAGAAGATCGTAAAAATAATGTCTCAACTACAGATTTGGCTACTATCATTTATACCTCCGGAACAACGGGAAGACCAAAAGGCGTAATGCTAACGCATCAAAATATCGTTTCCGATGTGTTAATGAGCGCACCAAGAGTTCCCCTTCGTCCTGGAGATACATATTTTCGAACGAATGCTGACCTATTTGTATCAATATTATGGAATTTCTATTTATTTTGCGGAAAGCATTGAAAAAATATCAGATAATTTGAAAGAAGTGCATCCACATGTAATGTCGGTTGTTCCTCGCCTTTTAGAAAAGGTCTATGACAAAATTTATGCAAAGGGTGCCGATTTAACCGGAATCAAGAAACGTTTATTCTTCTGGGCCTTAGATTTAGGTATGGACTACAAACCTTATGGAGAAAATGGTGCTTGGTATGAATTCAAACTTAAAATTGCTCGCAAACTTATTTTTTCGAAATGGCAAGAAGGTTTGGGTGGCGAATTAGAATTATTAGTTTGTGGAAGTGCTGCATTACAAACGCGTTTATCAAAAGTATTTTGTGCCGCAGGAATTCCTGTTATGGAAGGATATGGTCTAACTGAAACGTCGCCTGTGATCTCTGTAAATGATATGAGAAACAAAGGCTTTAGAGTAGGCTCTGTTGGTAAAGTATTGGATGGTGTTACTGTAAAAATTGCCGAAGATGGAGAAATATTATGCCAAGGTTCTAACGTAATGATTGGATACTATAAAGATGAAGCCCAAACGAACGAAGTAATTAAAGATGGTTATTTTCATACGGGTGACATTGGCGAATTCGATGCAGATGGTTTCTTAAAAATTACCGACCGTAAAAAAGAAATGTTCAAAACATCTGGGGGTAAATACATAGCGCCACAAATGTTAGAAAATCATTTCAAACAATCGCGTTTTATTGAACAAATCATGGTAATTGGTGATGGTGAAAAAATGCCTGCCGCATTTATTCAACCAAGTTTTGAATTTTTAGCCGAATGGTCACACCGAAAAGGAATCAATCTTGGAGCAACTCCTGAAGAAATCATCAAAAATGATGTGGTTATCAAACGCATCCAAAAAGAAGTGGACGCTATTAACGAACGCTTTGGCAATTGGGAAAAAGTGAAACGCTTTGAATTAACATCGGATATTTGGTCAATTGAAGGCGGGCACCTTACTCCTACCATGAAATTGAAGCGTAAAATTATTGTTGAAAAGTACAAAGAGTTGTATGCTAAAATTTATAACTAACACTATTAAAACTCCTTAGGGAGTTTTTTTATTTAAAAATTTTGTTAATTATTCTAAATACTATGCATGCATAGTATTTTTTGATTATATTTGTAAATAGAATATTTCAAAGTATGAAAGATCAAACGATAGACTATATCATTAAATCAACTTGGCAAGCCATTGCGCGCATGTATAATGAAGAAGCTACTAAATATGGTGCCACTATGGCCACTGGCTATACATTATTGAGTATCGATAAAGAAAAAGGGACGCCTTCCACTTCTTTAGGTCCGAAGATGGGTATGGAAGCTACAAGTCTTACACGTACGTTAAAAATGTTGGAAGAACGAGAACTTATCAGCAAAAAAAAGAATCCATCTGACGGCAGAGGTGTACTGCTCTACCTTACAGAAGAAGGCAAAGAAAAAAGGGAGCTTTCTAAAAACACTGTATTGCAATTCAATGAAATCATCAAAAAACATATTACAGAAGAACAACTCAAAAATTTTATAGCAGTTGCTGAAATCATAAACCAGTTAATTGCCGACAAAAAAATATTCAAAGAAAAATAAACCCAATCTCCTGATGAAACGAAATATCAAAAAAGTTGCGGTAATTGGTTCGGGTATAATGGGAAGTGGCATTGCATGTCATTTTGCTAATATAGGAGTTGAAGTGCTCTTGCTAGATGTAGCACCGACCGAATTGACCGAAGCTGAAGAAAAAAAAGGACTCAATTTATCCTCAAAATCAGTTAGAAACCGAGTGGTAAATGATCATTTGGCAACTGCCTTAAAATCAAAACCATCTCCTATTTACCAGCAGCGTTTTGCCTCTAGAATAACTACTGGAAATACTTCAGATGATATGCCTAAAATCGCGAATTGTGATTGGATCATTGAAGTTGTAGTTGAACGTTTAGACATTAAAAAAATAGTATTCGAACAAATTGATACCTACAGAAAGCCGGGAACTTTAGTTACTTCGAATACTTCAGGAATACCAATTCATTTTATGAGTGAAGGAAGAAGCAACGATTTCCAACAACATTTCTGTGGAACACACTTTTTCAACCCTGCTCGTTACTTAAAATTATTTGAAATCATTCCAGGACCCCAAACGTCTAATGAAGTAGTAGGTTTCTTAAAAGTATATGGAGAAAAATTTCTTGGAAAAACTTCTGTCGTTGCAAAAGATACGCCAGCATTTATTGGAAACAGAATCGGTATATTTGGAATTCAAAGCTTATTTCATCAAGTAGT
>DALYCS010000178.1:0-2813 GCA_031973615.1 Flavobacterium sp.
GCTTCGATCCCATTAACGGATAAAATTTTTACACGTGTTGGTGCAAGTGATAATATTTCGATGGGCGAATCTACTTTTATGGTGGAAATGAATGAAACCGCTTCCATTTTGAATAATATTTCGGAAAGAAGTTTGGTATTGTTAGACGAGATTGGAAGAGGAACGTCTACTTACGACGGTATTTCAATTGCTTGGGCCATATCCGAATATTTACACGAACATCCTAACAAACCCAAAACACTATTTGCAACCCATTATCACGAGTTGAACGAAATGGAAGTGACGTTTGATCGCATACAAAATTATAATGTTTCGGTTAAGGAATTAAAAGATACCGTCTTGTTTCTAAGAAAATTAGTTAAAGGAGGTAGTGCTCATAGTTTTGGAATTCATGTTGCAAAAATGGCAGGAATGCCCCAAATTGTAATTCAAAAAGCACAAAAGCTATTGAAGCAATTGGAGAAGCGTCATTCGAGTGAAGAATTATCGGGAATTAAGACAGCAAATGACGAGTTACAATTGAGTTTCTTTAACTTGGACGACCCTTTATTAGAGGAAATAAAAGAAGAAATCTTGAATATCGACATCAACACCTTAACACCGGTTGAAGCCTTGATGAAATTGAATGAAATCAAGCGAATGCTGATAAAAAAATAAATTATTTGAATAAAATATTCGGTATCAAAAGGTTATAAAAAAGATTTTATTTTTATTTCAAAAGTACTTGCAAGAATAAAAATATGTACTATATTTGCACTCGCATTATGAAACAAGGATGCGACGTTCTTTTTAAGTTAACAAACGAAACGCGAAAATAGCTCAGTTGGTAGAGCGCGACCTTGCCAAGGTCGAGGTCGCGGGTTCGAACCCCGTTTTTCGCTCTATTACCAAAAATATTTGCTTGAGTGGTGGAATTGGTAGACACGCTGGACTTAAAATCCAGTGGGTAGTAATGCCCGTGCGGGTTCAAGTCCCGCCTTGAGTACAAAAAGCTTCAAACTATGTTTGGAGCTTTTTTTGTTATATTCGTTTTCTTTAAAAGAGTAACATCATTCAATTTATTTTATGGGCACATTTGTCATTACACAACGCGCGAGCGGACCTTATAAATATGAGTTTGTATCACGAAAAGGAAAAACCATTTTTACAAGTAATGACTTTGAATTGCGTTTTGAATGCGAGGAACAAATAGAACTGTTGAAAAATGCAATTGAACGCTGTGTGTTTTTGCGTTTTAAATCTTCGGGGGGTAAATTTTTCTTTCGTTTGATTTTAGATGAGCACGAGCTAGCAGTGAGTAGAAGGTATACAACCCAATTATTACTTCAGAAAGGAATTGATGAAATTGTGAATTATGCTCATAAAGCAGAATTTTTAGACTTTTCATCGGCAGAAGATATTTTTGGAACACCTTAGTATAAAAAAAGCCCTGCATAGCAGGGCTTTTTTTATAACTAGAAACTAATTAATTTTCAGATTCTTCATGTTCTGCTTCCTTTTTCATGATCTCATCTTCTAAATTGCTTTCCTCGGTTTGGGCAGGTTTAGCAGGAGTCTCACTAGAATCAGTAGCTACAGCAGTAGAATCTACAGCAGGAGTTTCAACTACAGTTGAATCAACAGTAGTTTCAGTGTTTTCAGCAGCTTCTTTACAAGAAACGAACATAGCAGCAACAGCTGTTAAACTTAATATAACTTTTTTCATTTTTTTAAGTATAAAAGGTAAAATTTTATTTTTGAATAGAGTGTAAAAAAAAAGCCCCACCTAGTGGAGCTTAATTTTTTCTGTAGCAATAAATTACTTAGCAGGTGCAGCTTCAGCAGCAGGTGCAGCTTCAGCAGGTGCAGCAGCGCTATCAACAGCAGTAGAATCAGCAGCAGGTGCTTCTTCAACAGCAGGAGCTTCAACAGCAGTTGAATCTACAGTTTCTGTAGTTTCAGCAGCATTTTCTTTACAAGAAACGAACATAGCAGCAACGAATGCTAAACTTAATACAACTTTTTTCATCTTACTAAATTATAAAGGTTAATTATTAATTCGGAGCAAAGATATAAATTTTTTAACATGTCAAAATATTTTTAGACAATTTTTTTCATTTTTTTTCTTTGATTTCCAAAATTTATTCTTTCAAAGGCTATGCCAAAATTATTAATTGTATGAAAAGGTATAATTATTTCGATTTTTTGGACTTGGGATACACGATAGTGAGCTCTTCAATTAAATTAGTTGCGCGCGCAAATTTATCAATTATAAATAAAATATATCGTGCATCTACCATGATGTTTCTACAGATCTCAGGACTGTAATAAATATCGCTCATTGTGCCTTCCCATACACGGTCAAAATTCAATCCAATAAGGTTACCATTGGCATCGAGTGCAGGACTTCCGGAGTTTCCTCCTGTGGTATGATTGGTAGCAATAAACGCCAAAGGCATTTTGCCATTTTTATCTGCATAGTTTCCGAAATCTTTTGCGTAATACAAATCAATTAATTTTTTTGGAACGTCAAACTCGTAATCCCCCGGCACATATTTTTCGATTACGCCATCTAAATAACTTACAGGTTCATAAACGACAGCATCGCTTGGTTTGTAGCCTTTTACTTGGCCATAAGTTACCCGTAAAGTGCTGTTGGCATCAGGGAAAATTCGATCATTTGGAAAAAATTCCATTATACCTTTCATATAGGTACGCTGTAATGCGATATTTTTTATATTGATTTCATCAAATTTTGGTGCAACAATTTTTTGATAACTATCGGCAATTAATTTCACCAATTGATAGGCTGGATCTTGATTCATTCTTTCTAC
>DALYCS010000179.1:0-1953 GCA_031973615.1 Flavobacterium sp.
CATTTAATTTAATTTAGTTATTAACCAAATATTGTATTACGAATTGCTGGCTTTGAAAGCCTTTAATTTTTCAATCAATTGGGGTACTACAGTAAAGGCATCTCCTACAACTCCGTAATCGGCCACTTTAAAGAAAGGTGCTTCTGGATCGGTGTTGATAACTACTTTTACTTTTGAAGAATTGATGCCTGCAATATGTTGGATAGCACCTGAAATTCCAACTGCAATATACAAGTTAGCAGCCACTGGTTTTCCGGTTTGTCCAACGTGTTCGCTATGCGGTCTCCAACCGATGTCTGAAACTGGTTTTGAACATGCTGTTGCAGCACCTAATAATGAAGCTAGATCTTCAATCATTCCCCAGTTTTCTGGACCTTTCATTCCGCGACCTGCAGAAACCACAATTTCAGCATCTGCAATCGTTACTTTGCCAGACGCTTTTTCAACACTTTCTACTTTGAGGCTAAAATCAGCATCATTTAAAGATGGAGTAAAGCTTTCTTCAGTAAATGAAGATGTATTTTCGACTAAGCCAAATGAATTTTTAGCAATCCCTAACACTTTTACAGGGGTATTGATTTCAGTTAAATTAAATGCTTTGTTTGAAAAAGCGGTTCTTTTTACTTGGAAAGGCGAAGTACTTACTGGTAAAGCCACAACATTAGATGCATAACCAGCTTCCAAAGCTACAGCAACTAATGGCGCGATATACAAACTATCTGTCGATGAAGAAACCAACACAATTTGAGCACTTTCTTTTTTTGCTACTTGAGCAATAACATCAGCATATGCTTTTGCACTAAAGCTATTTAGTTTGTCGTTTGAAACGGTTACTACTTTGTCGACCCCATAAGCTGCTAAAGCAGAATTGTCAGTATTATTTATGGTTATTGCAGTAACGCTGGTTCCCATTGTGGAAGCTACTTTTTTTGCGTAAGAAGCCAATTCAAATGCTACTTTTTTTATTTTTCCTTCTGCTGATTCAGCATATATTACTATTGACATGTTTTCTAATTTAAAGATTGAAAAATTTCTTAATTCGTAATTAAATTACTTTCGCTTCGTTATGTAACAAACTAATTAATTCATCTAGATTGTCCGCATTCACTAATTTCACAGCTGATTTTGCAGCTGGCTTTTCAAATTTAATGGATTGGGTAGCCGCAACATCACTTGTTGGTTCAATTATGGTAAGTGCTTTTGTTCGTGCCATCATGATGCCTCTCATGTTTGGAATACGTAAGTCTTTTTCTTCTACGATTCCTTTTTGTCCACCAACAACTAATGGTAATCCGGCCGAAATAATTTCTTTTCCACCATCAATTTCACGTGTTACTTTGGCTTCGCTTCCGTTGAGGTCTATTCCTACACAAGCATTAATAAAGTTATATCCTAAAATTCCTGCGAGCATTCCTGGAACCATGCCTCCATTATAGTCTAAAGATTCTTTTCCGGCAATTACTAAATCATAACCACCTTCTTTTACAACTTTAGCAAGTTGTTTGGCTACAAATAAACCGTCTGTTGGTGTTGCATTGATACGAATGGCTTCGTCGGCACCAATTGCTAGTGCTTTTCTCAATGTAGCTTCAGCATCAGCTCCACCTACATTCACAACAGTTACTGTTGCGCCTTGTTGTTCTTTGAACCAAATGGCGCGGGTCAAACCAAATTCATCATTTGGGTTGATGACAAATTGTACACCATTGGTGTCAAACTCACTGTCGCCATTGGTAAAATTAATTTTTGAAGTAGTATCAGGTACGTGACTGATGCAAACTAATATTTTCATTTGATACGATTTAAGTGTTCTGTTATACAGCTACGAAAATACAAAATAAAATGAAATAAAAAACTATGCACGCATAATAAATATGAATTTCGTATAAAAAATCAGTTTTTAATGGATTAAATGCAATTTGAGTATTTAAAATTGTATTTTTTTTAAACATT
>DALYCS010000179.1:1963-2784 GCA_031973615.1 Flavobacterium sp.
ACGCATAACAAATGCGAATTTCTTACCAAAAATTCAATTTTTCAATTTAAAATGTAATTTAAATTCCTAATTTGACTTGTTTTTAAGCATATTGTTAACTAAAACGATTTAGTAGAAAAAAAATCATTTTTTTAGATAACACGAAAGGATAATGTTATTTTTCTTATTTTTGCGAATCATAATTCAATTAGAAATTAATTTCATGAGAACGATACAATTTAGAGAAGCAATTTGTGAAGCGATGAGTGAAGAGATGCGTCGCGATGAAACCATCTATTTAATGGGGGAAGAAGTAGCAGAATACAATGGGGCTTACAAAGCATCCAAAGGTATGCTCGATGAATTTGGACCCAAACGTGTTATTGATACACCCATTGCAGAATTAGGTTTTGCAGGAATTGCTGTTGGATCGGCCATGAATGGAAACCGTCCGATTGTAGAATTTATGACATTTAATTTCTCATTGGTTGGAATTGATCAAATTATTAACAACGCGGCAAAAATGCGTCAAATGTCAGCGGGACAATTCCCAATGCCTATGGTGTTTAGAGGACCAACCGCTTCTGCGGGTCAGTTAGGAGCTACCCATTCGCAAGCTTTTGAAAATTGGTTTGCCAATACGCCAGGATTAAAAGTAGTAGTTCCATCAACGGTTTATGATGCCAAAGGATTGTTGAAGGCCGCTATTCGTGATAACGATCCTGTAATTTTTATGGAATCAGAGCAAATGTATGGCGATAAAGGAGAAGTTCCAGAAGGAGAATATACGATTCCATTAGGAGTGGCAGATATAAAAAGAGAAGGTACAGATGTAACTATTG
>DALYCS010000180.1:0-2353 GCA_031973615.1 Flavobacterium sp.
CTAAAATGGCCGTTAAAAACCCCTTCTTGCGGATGCCAAACACCACAATCTTCTGTCATTGGAATTACTTCATGGATTTCATCCACATTCAAATCACCTCCGGTTCCATAATAATTTTTTAACAAAGGAGAAACCGCCTTGTACCAACGTTCCAAAACCCCTTTTTTTCTGGGATCGTTTGGATCAAAGTTAATTCCCGATTTTGCACCACCAATAGCAGGTCCTGAAACCGAAAATTTAACTTCCATAGTTTTGGCCAACGAAAGTACTTCATTCATATCCAAACCTTTTCGCATACGAGTTCCACCTCCGGCAGCACCACCTCGAAGGGAATTAATAACCGTCCAACCCTCCGCTTCTGTTTCAGGGTCTTTCCAATGGAATACGATTTCTGGTTCTTTATTTTCAAATTTTTGCAATAAATCTTTCATGATAACATTCGTTTTATGGTTTTGCAAATATACATATTCTGTATAAGCTCTTGGAATTAATAACTATTTTTTGGTGGTAAATTTTAGGAATAAATTTGGCCAGAAGAATGATCTTTTTGAGCGCCCGTAACCGAAGCCAACACATTGATCTCGTTTCGCAATCGCAACACGCCTAACAAGGCAAAAATTAAGGCCTCTTTAAATTGTATGGTTTTATCATCTGGAATCGTAATTTGAACCGATGGCACATACTGTTGTAATCGGTCAATCAAAAAGGTATGATAAGCCCCGCCGCCCGTCACAAATAATTTGGAATTGGGCTGGCAAAACGCTGTAATCTGTATGGCAATATGTTCTACAAAAGTGCGCAAAATATCAACAGTTGGAATCGCAAATGAATGCAGAATTGGAAAAATAGTATCCCGAACAAACTCCATTCCTAAAGATTTGGGAAAGGCCGCTTTATAATACGGCAGCCCATTCAATTGATCTAATAATTCCGCATGAATTGTACCAGTTTTGGCAATATTTCCCCCATCATCATAAGGCAATCCTAATGTATTCGCATAATAATTTAAAACCGTATTGACTGGTGAAATATCAAAGGCCTTTCGGATTCCATGGTCATCAAAGGAAATGTTCGAAAAACCACCCAAATTCAAACAATAATCATATTCTGCAAATAATATTGCATCACCAATAGGAACCAATGGCGCACCTTGACCACCCAATTGCACATCTTGGACTCTATAATCGCACACGATAGTATAAGGTAGTAAGTCACGCAATAAAGGCAAATTCCCTATTTGAAGTGTGAAACCGTTTTGGGGTTGGTGTAATATTGTGTGACCATGACTGCAAACGGCATCAATATCTGTAAGATTATGTTTCGAAATAAATTCAGAAATAATCGAAGCCAAAAGTTTTGTATAGTCACTATTCAGTTGTTCTAATTCAGTAGAATTGAATTGAATAGCGTTTTTTAATTTGCTCTGCCATTCGTCGGAATACGAAACGGTTTCCGAATGCAAAATTTCAAACGTCCATTGCTCTAAAATATTGAAGTTTATGTAGGCTAAATCGACTCCGTCTAAGGATGTGCCCGACATAACTCCGATAACGTTGTAGTTTTCTCTAAACATGGGTTAAAATTACAAATTGTTATTGAAATTTTCCTAATTATTAGTTACATTTGGGGACTCAAAATAGTAAATCATCAAACAATACATCAAAATTATATGGATTTTAAATTAACCGAAGAGCATTTAATGATTCAGCAAGCCGCAAGAGATTTTGCGCAAACCGAATTATTACCTGGAGTTATTGAAAGAGACGAACACTCCAAATTTCCAACCGAGCAAGTCAAAATGATGGGCGAACTTGGGTTTATGGGAATGATGGTAGCCCCACAATATGGCGGTGCTGGTTTAGACAGTTTGTCCTATGTATTGGCCATGGAAGAAATTGCAAAAGTAGACGCTTCAGCTGCCGTAATTATGTCGGTAAACAACTCATTAGTGTGTGCCGGATTAGAAAAATACGGTTCAGAAGAACAAAAAATAAAATATTTAACCCCATTAGCTAAAGGTGAAGTTATTGGAGCTTTCTGTTTATCGGAACCCGAAGCAGGATCTGATGCTACTTCGCAAAGAACAACAGCTATTGACATGGGCGACCACTATTTAGTAAACGGAACCAAAAACTGGATTACGAATGGCGGAACGGCTTCTACCTATTTGGTCATTGCACAAACCGATGCTGCAAAAGGACACAAAGGAATCAATGTATTGATTGTTGAAAAAGGAATGCCTGGTTTTGAAGTGGGACCAAAAGAAAAGAAAATGGGGATTCGCGGATCAGATACCCATACTTTATTATTCAATGATGTAAAAGTACCAAAAGAAAATAGAATTGGCGCTGAC
>DALYCS010000180.1:2363-2761 GCA_031973615.1 Flavobacterium sp.
GGATTTGCCTTTGCGATGTCTACCTTAAACGGAGGTCGTATTGGAATTGCTTCTCAAGCCTTAGGAATTGCACAAGGCGCTTATGAATTGGCTTTAAAATATTCGCAAGAGCGCGTGGCGTTTGGAAAACCTATTTTCAACCACCAAGCCATTGCGTTTAAATTGGCCGACATGCATGTAAAAATTACCTGTGCGCGTTTATTAATTCACAAAGCAGCTTCCGAAAAAGACAACGGTGAAGACATTGCACATTCAGGAGCTATGGCAAAATTATACGCTTCAGAAATTGCTTTAGAAGTGGCGAATGAAGCGGTACAAATTCACGGAGGAAACGGTTATGTGAGTGAATACCACGTTGAGCGAATGATGCGCGATTCTAAAATTACGCAGATTTATGA
>DALYCS010000181.1:0-2705 GCA_031973615.1 Flavobacterium sp.
CTGTTCGACCACCAAAGGATTCCTTCCAATAATGCAGACTCGTATTGATTTGAAGCCCGTTATTTTCGCTTGAACTCCCAAAATTAAAATAGCGTTGAGTTGTGGCAAGATTTGTCATGACGTAATGATATAAAAAATCCAAACCACCATATTTTGTATTGAACTTTTTGTTGCCAGAAATATACTGCGGATGCAATACATTTTTCGTTACAAAAAGGGTTACACCACCAATAATTTTATTTTCAAAATAGACATTGAATGCATCGTACCGCTCTTGCAAATTAGGCACTAGCATTTTAGACCAAAATTCTTCGAAATCGGAAACTTCTTTGATATCTAATTCCATCTTTTGTCCTCTTTCAATGCCTCGTTTTCGCACCCTAGAAACTTCCATTTTATTTGATAAATCAACCACAGCCAATGCTTCACTCCTTACTCTTTGCGCTTTGAGTAAAAAACACAACTGTTCCATTTCATCGGAAGGAAAGTCAGAATAAATAGATGGCAATTGTTTCAATTGCAACCTATCAATATGTTGATCTTGCAAAAATTGCAACATTACTTTCATCATCTCAATCACATCTTGTAGTTTCGTTTTTTGTTGCAACACCAATCCACCATAGGTCAATCCTTGGTGTGAATAAAGTGCGTTACCCACTTTATTTGCTGGCAAAATGGCTTTTATTTGTTGCTTTTCATCTAAAATTAACAATGAAAAATCGTCAAATCGATCGCTATGGTATTCCATAAAATCCCTATGAAATAAAAAAGTGGCGTTTTTGGATTGGGCCACAAATTCATTCCAAGACGCATAATCTGTTGATTGATATGTTCTAACGTAATAACTTTTCAAAACGCAATTTTAATTGTGGAAAATTACTAATTTTTTAGCTGACAAAGTTTCAATTTTAAGTTTTTTAAATAAAATGTAGTAAATTAGGTGCAAAATTACAGGTTTGAAAAAAATTAAAAAGCTGCATTATCATATAGTAATGCTCATGTTTTTAGGAACTTCGCTATTGAATGCTCAGGATATTACGCTCCATGAACAGATTAATGGGCGCTATGATTTTACATTCATAGGAAATACCATGAACAGTGCAGAGAACAACCCAACATTTGGTTACATTACCAGTTCTTCCTCTTCAGCACAATTAAACATGTCGCCAGCAGATCAAATCATTCGCGCCTATTTGTATTGGGCCGGAAGTGGCGACGGTGACTTTCAAGTCAACCTAAACGGAAATCCAATTACTGCTGACCGTACTTTTTCGCATTCTCGTTTTTTTTCGCCCAATACGTTTACCTATTTTAGCGCGTTCAAAGATATTACTTCGTATGTACAAGCAACAGGAAACGGCACTTATACCCTTTCTGAATTGGATATTTCTGCGTTTGAACCCTTACACTATTCCCGAAAAACAAATTTTGCTGGATGGGCCATATTAATCGTATATGAAAATCCGAATTTAACCTTAAACCAACTTAATATTTATGATGGATTACAAGGAGTGCCAGATGCCTTACAAATCAATTTAACCAATTTATTTGTACTCAATAATACCAATGCAAAAGCTGGATTTATTGCATGGGAAGGCGACTCTCAGCTACCTACAGAAACTTTTTCAGTAAACAATATTGCCATAAGTAATGCCATCAATCCAATCAACAATGTATTTAATAGTACGAATTCAGTAACGGGTTCTAACACACTTTACAACATGGATTTGGACATCTACGAGATTGATAATTATGTAGCGATTGGCGACACCAGTGCTTCGATAACCCTTTCGTCGTCTCAAGATTTTATTATGATCAATACGGTTATAACTAAACTTAATAGCCAATTACCCGATGCTACCCTTGTCATTAATAACGTGGAAACAACTTGTAATAGCCGCGACATCACCTTAAACTATACCGTTTACAACACCAATTCTACTGAAATATTACCCGCCAATACCCCCATTTCCTTTTACATTGGTGGACAAATTGTAGGCAGAACAATCACACAGAATTCCATAGCGATTGGAGGTTCAGAAACGGGAAGTTTTTCGCTCAACATTGCCGCATCGCTACCCAATAATTTAAATATTCAAGCGGTTGTTGATGATGCTGGCAACGGAATTGGCATCGTTAATGAACTCAATGAAAATAACAATACTTTTTCCATCCCGGTCGAATTGACAACTTCTCCAGAATTCAATACATTAGAAAATATTACTTCTTGTAATTTAGGGCTTACGTCTGGTCTGTTTGATTTTTCATCATATGAATCAGAGGTTAAAACTGATCCTACACAGATCGCACATTTTTACGAAAATAGTGCCGAAGCTACAGCTGGAATGCAACCCATATCGAACAGTAGCAACTATATGGCACAAGCAACACCTAAAGAAATTTTCGTTCGCGTAGATAACGATAATTGTTATGCCATTACTTCGTTTACATTGTATACAAAAAATTGCCCACCTACCGTATATAATGCAGTTTCTGCAAATGGTGATGGCTCAAACGATACTTTTTTTATTGATGGCTTGCGGGATGTATTTGTGAATTTTAACTTGGAAGTTTACAACCGTTGGGGCAAATTAGTTTGGACGGGCAACAACTCCAAAGAAGACTGGGACGGAACAGTCCCCAATGCTGTCGGCGGTGAAAAAGCACCAGAAGGCACCTATTATTATGTATTAAAACTGAACGAC
>DALYCS010000182.1:0-485 GCA_031973615.1 Flavobacterium sp.
TGTACAGCGCCTTGATCGATCCATCGAGTGGGGACTTGCGTTTTTCGGGTTACTCCCACTTTCACTTCACTTGATAATGCCAAATAGACTACATGGGGCTGCAATTGCACACGTTTTTCGTAGGCCAAATCGCGATCTTCAATATCCAAATGAGCTGTGCTCAATTCGGGTTTCATGATCCAGTCGCCTACCGCAGGACTGCTCATGAAACAATCGTAACAAAAACCTTGACGAAAAATTTTCTTGGCTTTGCCACAATTCAAACATTGGTATCCCTGAAATGCAAGGGTAAGCTCTTTTCCCAAAAGCTGGTTGAGGTGCAAAAAATTGTTTTCAAAAACCAAATAATACTGAATGGGCGTACCGTATTCGGTTTATCTCTATGCTGGCTTATTACCGTGGACACTGTTCTCAAACTCACTCACCAGTGCCGTCAATTCATTGGTGGGCAACTCAGGCCTCTTAACCAAGATTTATTTTCCTCG
>DALYCS010000182.1:495-2696 GCA_031973615.1 Flavobacterium sp.
AAAAATTGTTTTCAAAAACCAAATAATACTGAATGGGCGTACCGTATTCGGTTTGCATTTTGGTCAAGGTTCCTTGATAGATCATTTGCGTTTAGATTTAGATTTTTGCGCGATTGTATAAAAAAAATGCTATTTTTGGTAAAGTTATTATTCCCTATTCATAATTCAAAATCAAACGCGCAAAATGCCACTACAAATCATCAATTCTTTTGCCACTTGGATTTTAAAAAAACGAATTCATCAAATGGAATTGTTTTTAAAATATCCGCATGAAGTACAAGAAGAATTGTTGTTTAGTTTGATGAAATCGGCTGAAGCCACTCAAATTGGGAAAAAATATGACTTTAGTTCGATAAAAAATTATACGACTTTTAGTGAACGAGTGCCTGTATCAAGTTACGAAGATTTAGAAACTTTAATTGAACTAACACGAAAAGGGGAACAAAATGTTTTTTGGCATTCTAATATTAAATGGTTTGCTAAATCAAGCGGGACTACCAATGCCAAAAGTAAATTTATCCCTGTAAGTAGCGAAGCCCTAGAAAATTGTCATTACAAAGCCAGTAAAGACTTATTGTGCTTGTATTTGAATAATAACGAAGATTCGGAATTGTTTACAGGAAAAAGTTTACGCTTGGGTGGTAGCAAGCAATTGTATGAAGACAACAATACTTTTTTTGGCGATTTATCGGCCATATTGATTGACAATATGCCCATTTGGGCCGAATTTAGCTCCACCCCCAGCAGTAAAATTTCGTTGATGGGCGATTGGGAAACCAAACTTCCTGCGATTATTAATGAAACCGTTAATGAGAATGTAACCAGTTTAGCGGGAGTACCGAGTTGGATGCTTGTTTTGTTGCAAAAAGCCTTGGAAACCACCGGAAAATCGAACTTGTTAGAAGTGTGGCCTAATGCCGAGGTCTATTTTCATGGTGGCGTGAGTTTTGAACCGTATAAAGAACAATACAAAAAATTATTTCCGAAAGACAGTTTTAAATACTACGAAATTTATAATGCTTCGGAAGGTTTTTTTGCCATTCAAGATCAAAATGGTAGCGATGAATTATTATTGATGCTCGATTATGGTATTTTTTATGAGTTTATTCCAATGGATACTTTTGGCACGCTCAACCAACGTATAATTCGATTGAATCAAGTGGAATTAAATAAAAATTATGCGGTTGTCATCACGACGAATTCGGGATTGTGGCGCTATTTAATTGGCGATACCATTCGATTTACCTCTTTAAACCCTTATCGCATTAAAGTTACCGGTAGAACCAAACACCACATCAATGTTTTTGGCGAAGAACTCATGGTTGAAAACACCGATACGGCCTTGACCAAAACCTGCAAAGCTTTCCAATGCGAAATGATCGATTATACTGTGGCTCCTATCTTTATGAAAGACAAGGAAAAAGGAGCTCACGAATGGATTATTGAATTTAAAAATCCGCCCGAAGATATCGCAAAATTTAGCCAGGCTTTGGATGAAAATATCCAAGCGGTAAATTCTGATTATGAAGCCAAACGCTACAATAATATGACGTTAAACCCTTTAGTGCTAAATGTAGCGAGAGAAAAACTATTTTATGACTGGTTGAAACAACAAGACAAATTAGGGGGCCAACACAAAGTGCCAAGATTATCAAACGAGCGTACCTACTTGGAAAGCTTATTGAAATTATGATCCTTCATAAAAAAATACTAGTAGCCCTTTGCTTGATTGTTGTGGCGTCTTGTGGACCCAAACGTTATGGTTGTGGCCCAAGACGGTGTGAGGTGAATGTAAAACTAGTACCTCATTTTAATACCGGCAATAAAAAACACCCACTAGTTTTTGAAAACCAAGCAGGTGTTGTTTGTATTTAAATATAATTTACGAAACTGCTTTCAGTCGTTGTAATAAATTTTTACTCAAACTGTTTTCGGCGTAGTCTTTGGTTACTTGCAAGTGCTTGTCGTTTGAACTAGGCAATTCATACATGGCATCGGTTAAAATGGCTTCGCACAACGAACGCAGTCCTCTAGCGCCTAATTTATATTCTAGAGCTTTTTCCACAATATAGTCTAAGGCATCTTCTTCAAAAGTTAAGGCTACTTCGTCCATCTCAAACAACTTGTGATATTGTTTTACTAAAGCATTTTTAGGTTCGGTTAAAATCGCTCTTAGTGTTTCGGCATCCAAAGGATCCATG
>DALYCS010000183.1:0-1967 GCA_031973615.1 Flavobacterium sp.
TACCGCGAATTACTGAATTTATACATCGATTTTGGATTTTACAAAGAATCATTGATATCGATTACCAAAAAAGGAATGGAAGGGGCTAACGAAATCAAACAAATGATGGTTGATTTGCGTGAAAATCCGCTCAAAGAAATTAACGGGCAACGGGTGATTTGCATTGAAGACTATCAAGCGTCCAAAGGGAAAGATTTTATGAATAATGAGGAATTTGAAATTAACATTCCCAAATCAAATGTATTGATTTACTATTTGGAAGACGGCAGTAAAATATGTGCTCGACCCAGCGGTACCGAACCCAAAATCAAATTCTATTTCAGCGTAAATGGAGTTTTAGACACCATAGAAAACGCTAAATCCGTAGAACAAGAATTGGATAACAAAATTGCTGGTATTATATCGGCAATGAAACTCAACTAAATGGACGAAAATTTAAAGAAAATAATTCCGTTTGCATTGAAATACAAAAAAGATATTGTATTCAATGTCTTTTACAATATTCTGTATGCACTTTTTAGCACCTTATCATTTATTGCATTAATCCCCATGCTAGACGTTTTGTTTAAAGATGCAGAAAAAATTGTTGAGGAGCCAAAATTCACTTCCATATGGGATATTACCAATTATGGAAACGATTATTTGTATTTCTACATTACAAAATTAACGAATGAAAGTGGAGCGCAATACGCTTTGCTTTTGGTTGTAACTATTATTATTACAACCTTTTTACTAAAAAACATATTTAATTACCTGGCTTTAAACCATTTAATGCTATTAAAAAATGGTGTACTTAGGGATTTACGAAATAAAATGTTTGATAAAATCATCAGCCTTCCGATTTCATACTATTCTGAAAAACGAAAAGGCGACATGATGGCCCGAATGCTTGGCGATGTAAACGAAGTTAGAAATTCATTTTTTAATATTTTGGAATTAGTCATCAAAGAGCCGATGACGATTGTATTTACAATTGGAGCCATGATTGTTATTAGCTTTAAATTGACCTTATTTGTCTTTGTTTTTATCCCTATTTCGGGTTTTGTCATTTCTAAAATAGGTAAAAGTTTAAAAGGAAAATCTAAAAGAGCACAGGATGAAAATGGGTATTTGATTTCGGTAGTAGAAGAAACTTTAGGTGGATTAAAAGTTGTAAAAAGCTATAATGCAGAAGGTGCTTTTACCAACAAATTTAACAACTCAATTCACCGATTATATCGATTAACCAACAGTATTGGAAGAAAAAACAACCTCTCTTCACCTATGAGTGAATTTATGGGCATAGTCGTAATTGCCATCTTACTTTGGTATGGAGGGAATATGGTTTTAGTAGAAACGTTTGCAAATGGTACACCTTTACTGGAAGGTTCAAAATTTATTGCTTACATGGGATTGGCCTATAATATTTTAACGCCTGCAAAGGCAATCTCTAAAGCCTCTTACCAAGTGAAAAGTGGTTTGGCAGCCGCCGAACGTGTTTTTGACGTTTTAGAAGTCGAAAATGCCATCACCAACAAACCAAATGCAGTGGAAAAATCATCTTTTGATACTACAATTACCCTTGAAAATATCCACTTTAAATACGAAGATGAAAACGTCCTGAAAAACTTCTCACTAGAAGTTACCAAAGGCAAAACTGTGGCTTTAGTGGGACAATCGGGATCCGGAAAAAGCACGATTGCGAATTTATTGACTCGTTTTTATGATGTACAAGAAGGAAGTGTAAAAATCGACGGTATAGACATTAAAGATATGACGTTAGAATCGTTGCGAGATTTAATGGGATTGGTTACTCAGGATTCGATTTTATTCAACGATACAATAAAAAACAATATCCTACTCGGCAAGCAAGACGCAACCGATGATGAAATTATTGCAGCTTTAAAAATAGCTAATGCATACGAATTCGTAAAAGATTTACCCAACGGAATTGAAACCAATATTGGCGATGCCGGTGGAAAACTTTC
>DALYCS010000183.1:1977-2677 GCA_031973615.1 Flavobacterium sp.
GTCAATTGCGAGAGCCGTTTTGAAAAATCCACCCATTATGATTTTGGATGAGGCGACTTCGGCATTGGATACAGAAAGTGAAAAATTTGTGCAGGTTGCCCTAGAAAACATGATGCAAAATCGTACGTCTATTGTAATTGCACACCGATTATCTACCATTCAAAAAGCCGATAAAATTGTAGTGATGCACAAAGGCGAAATTGTGGAACAAGGAACACATGACGAATTATTAGCCCTTAACGGAACCTATTCGAAGTTAGTAATGATGCAGAGTTTCGAGTAAGAGTTGGTAAAATGTTCATGAGGTTTGAAGGTAACTAATATTAGATTGTAGCCTATTTTAAATTTAAATAACACATGTATATAAACAACTCAAGTATTTCACTCCCTGAAGACAATGAAACCATTGTCTGGAAATATTTAGACCTGTCTAAGTTTTTAGACATGTTGTTGTCGCAACAGTTATTTATGTCGCGTTCGGATAAATTTGAAGACCAATATGAAGGGACCTTTTCAGAACCCACCTTTGAAGAAATAAAAAAAATAGCCGCAAACAAACCCGAATTTTTAGATTATTATAAATCACATCGGGAAAAGGTGGTGATTAGTAGCTGGCACATCAATGAATATGAATCGTTTGCCATGTGGCAAATTTTCACTAAAAACAATGAAGGACTTGCAATACAATCGACGATCGGCC
>DALYCS010000184.1:0-2675 GCA_031973615.1 Flavobacterium sp.
AGCCTTAGCGCAGTTTATGGCGGTGCTCACATCCTCTAATTCGCGTTTTGATAAGTATAGAAGAAATGAGTCGGGGGGAACATTAACACCTCAAGAATTGGCCGGTTATGCTGTTTTTAATCAAAAATGTGCTTCTTGTCATGCAACGGATATTTTTACGGATAATTCGTTTAGAAACAATGGGTTACCAATAAATCCATCAATTAATGATAAAGGAAGATATCGCGTTACAGGACTCGATGAGGATAAATATAAATTTAAAGTACCAAGTTTGCGAAATATTGAAAAAACAGCACCATACATGCACGATGGGCGTTTTTATACACTAGATGCTGTTTTAGATCATTATGATTCAGGAGTTACACAAACCCAAAATTTAGATCCAAGTTTACAACACACTGGCGCTCTTGGAATTCCATTATCATCATCCGAAAAAGCACAACTTATTGCTTTTCTTAAAACTTTAACGGATAACGAATTTTTATCGAATCCAAAATTTGCAGAATTTTAAAATGAAAAAATACATCATCTTGTTTTTATTGACTGTGCAATGCACATTTGCAGTTAAAAAGGATAGTTTATCCGTTACAAATCCATTTAAAAAATTTCATCAATTTGCTTATGAATTAGAAGACGATTGCGATGCTTGTGGTTGTTCAGCAAGTGGAGGAAGTATGGGTTTTGCATCAATGCTAAACACAAATTTTATTGGAATTCGTTATTTTAATCAATCCTATAAAAGTACTGATGGATTGTATTCAAATTCGCCTTGGTATACTGAGAGTTTCAATACTGTTCAAGTGTGGGCTCGCTTTCCGGTGATTAAAAATTTTCAAGTTTCTGTATTATTGCCTTATCATCATCACAATCGAGAAACAGGTATAGGAGATGCTACCGTTTTAGGAATGTATAAAATATATCAAACCCACAAAGATAGTACGGTATTAGTTCATACCTTGCAATTAGGTGGAGGTGTAAAAATTCCATTTGGAAAATTTGACCAAGCTAATAATGGTAGTATTAATCCAAGTTACCAAGTAGGAACAGGGAGTTGGGATTTTATTATGGCAACAGAATATGTTGTAAAAAGAAAACAATTCGGAATAAATTCGATGCTAAATTATGTAATCAAAACTGAAAACGAAAAGCAGTATCGTTTTGGAAATCAATTCAATTATGCCACAACTTTTTTTTATTTATATGAAAATGCCAAGTATTCTTTTGCACCACAACTCGGTTTTGCAGGAGAAGTATACGCAGATAATTATCAATTAGGACAAAAAGTACTTCATACCGCTGGCGATATTATTATGGGAAAAGTTGGTTTAGAAATAGGAAAAAATAAATTTTCATTGGGTGCCAGTGTCATGCTACCCATTCAGCAAAATTTAACAGGCGGCAATGTGGAAGCCAATTACCGTTGGAGTGTAAATATTAATTATAGTTTATAAATAAAAAAGGGACTCATTCGAGTCCCTTTTTTTATTTTCCTAAATATTCTGCAATTTTATTTTCGCCATCAACTACAACCTTCATTAAGCCATGTTTACTAATTCCTTTACTGGCAGCATCCCATTTTTTTCCGCTCAACGCTGATTTTGTTTTTAAGTCACCAATTGAAATACCTTCGTTAGCTTTTAAAATTTCAATAATATGTTTTTCATCTTCAGTCAATTCAGGACCTTTTTTCTCTGGGCGCATTTGTGGGAAGAATAACACTTCTTGAATCGAAGGATTATTGGTTAAGAACATGATCAATCGGTCCATTCCAATTCCTAAGCCAGAGGTTGGCGGCATTCCATATTCTAAAGCTCTTAAGAAATCTTCATCGATAATGCCGTTTGCTTCATCATCACCTTTTTCAGCTAATGCCATTTGCGCTTCAAAACGTTCGCGTTGGTCAATAGGATCATTCAATTCAGAATAGGCATTCGCAATTTCTTTTCCACACACCATCAATTCAAAACGCTCCGTTAATTCAGGGTTATCGCGGTGTGATTTACACAATGGCGACATCTCTTTTGGATAATCGGTGATGAAGGTAGGTTGAATGAAGTTGCCTTCACATTTCTCTCCAAAAATTTCATCGATTAATTTTCCTTTACCCATAGTATCGTTCACTTCAATACCCATTGATTTAGCAGCTTCACGCAGTTCATCTTCCGATTTTCCGGAGATGTCAAAACCTGTGAATTGTTTGATGGCATCGGTCATCGTAACGCGTGCATACGGTGCTTTAAAATCGACTGTATGTTCGCCAAAAGTAGCTTCTGTAGTTCCGTTTACTTGTAAAGCGCAATATTCCAAAAGATTTTCGGTCATGTTCATCATCCAGTTGTAGTCTTTGTAGGCTACATAGATTTCCATGGCAGTAAATTCTGGGTTGTGGGTTCTATCCATTCCTTCGTTACGGAAGTTTTTAGAAAATTCGTAAACGCCATCAAATCCGCCAACAATTAATCTTTTCAAATATAATTCGTTGGCAATTCGCATGTACAATGGAATGTCTAAACTGTTATGATGGGTAATAAACGGACGTGCTGCAGCGCCACCTGGAATCGATTGTAAAACCGGAGTTTCGACTTCCATATAACCAGCGTCGTTGAAAAACGTTCGCATGGCTGTAAACAATTTTGTTCTTTTTTGAAACACTTCTTTCACTTGCGGATTTACCA
>DALYCS010000185.1:0-2640 GCA_031973615.1 Flavobacterium sp.
CGCGTCTGCTATCATTTCTCCGGTAATGTGATTTATTGTAAAAAAATCGGTTTCCTTAATGTTTTTATAGGTATCTCTGGGCACAGTAGTGGGACGTAAAATGAATCCAACCAATGGCGGTTCACTACCAAGATGAGTTACACTACTAAAAATAGCTACATTTTCAATACCGTCGCTGGAGCGTGTTCCAATTAAATTTGCCGATTTGTAACCCGTTGCACTATTAATTAGATTTAAACGAGGCACTTTGTCCATTTTTATAATTTCTGAAAGCGATATTTTTTTCATGTAATTTTTTTTCAAAAGTACACTTGTTTAATAAATAATAAAAATAATTAAACAAATAATTTTATGATAAAATCACTATTATTTAATAGCATCAAAATGGCTTTATTGTTTACTTTTGTATTCTATTTTACAATAACTTCATGCAAACACCACAAAAAATTGCCGTTGTAGGTTCTGGATTAGTAGGAACTTTATTAGCAATCTACTTAAAAAGAGCTGGACATACAGTACATGTTTTCGACAGAAGTCCAGACATTAGAACTGTTAAGTTTTCGGGTCGCTCTATTAATTTGGTGATGTCAAATCGTGGTTGGAAAACATTGGAAGATGTAGGTTTAGATGAAGCCATAAGATCAATAGGAATTCCAGTTGATAAAAGAGCCATACATCTTCAAGATGGTAAGTTAAATTATCAATCTTACGGAAAAGAAGGCGAAGCAATTTTTTCATTATCACGAGGTGTTTTGAATCGAAAAATGGTTGATTTAGCTGAAGCAGAAGGTGTAGAATTTTTCTTCGAACGCAAAATTTGGGATGTAACATTAGCAACCGCTAGTTTGTGGGAAGGCGAATCGGAACAAGGCGAATGGAAAGAATTAAAATACGATAAAGTTTTTGGTGCCGACGGTGCTTTTTCAAGGATTAGACATAGAATGCAGAGGCAATCAATGTTTAATTATTCCCAAGAGTTTATGAAAATAGGCTACAAAGAATTGCATATTCCGGCAAATGCAGATGGCTCTCCAAAAATTGATATTCATTCATTACACATTTGGCCTAGAGGAAATTTCATGTTGATGGGATTGGCAAATTTGGACAATACATTTACATGTACTTTGTTTATGCCTATTGAAGGCGAAAACTCATTCGAATCATTAATAAATGAAGAAAAACTGGTTTCGTTTTTTGCAGAATATTTTCCAGACACCCAAGCGGTAATTCCCGATTTAGTTCGTGATTATTTTAATAATCCTACCAGTTCCTTAGTAGTCATGAAATGTTTTCCTTGGACATTTGAAGATAAGGTAGCTTTAATAGGTGATTCGGCACATGCGATAGTTCCTTTTTACGGTCATGGAATGAATGCGGGTTTTGAAGATATTACGATTCTGAATGAATTGATGAAAGAAAATGGTGACGATTGGAATAAAATTTTCAAAGCTTACGAAATATCTAGAAAACCAAATGCCGATGCTATTGCGGAACTTTCGCGAAGAAATTTTATAGAAATGAGTGCTAAAACGGCCGATGAAAAATTTCTTCTCCAAAAGAAAATCGAAAAATGGTTTTCAGAAAAGCATCCCGATAAGTGGATGCCAATTTATAGTCGGGTTACTTTTAGTTTGCAACCTTATGTTGAAGCTCTTTCCGTAGGCGATTTTCAAAACAACATTATGCAAGAAGTACTGACTTTAGACAATATTGAAGAAATTTGGAATTCACCAATAGTAGAAAATAAAATTCTAGAACTTCTTAAAAAGCATTAGTCTTCTCGGTTAACCGATTCTATAGTAAAGGCAGGCATACAAATCGCTATATACTCACACGATTCGTGAAATGGATTTGAATATTGTATGCGCGTATTTTTTTCAATTTTAATGGATTGTCCTGCTTCTAAAATGATGCATTCGTCTTCAATAATAAATTGTTTTTTCCCCTTAATTATATATGTGTATTCGTCAAAGTTAGGGGTTTGAAAAGGTTCGCTCCACCCTGGAGGTGCAATCATATGAGCAATAGAAATAGCAGAATTGTTTGTAGCTGCTACACCATGATGTTCTTCAATTAATTTGCCATCAGTAGTTGGAACACTAAATGGGGTCTTTTGGATAAAATATTTTTTCATGATTAATTTCTTTTGCTTTTTTCTATATAGTGCAATTCAAATATACAAGATTTTATTTTTTTAAAAAACAACTCAATGATTGATCATAATAAAAGAAGAATTCTTCCGTTTTTATAGGTAATATGTTAATGTTATGAGATTTAAAAAAAGTACGACTTAACAATAACTTTACGTGAGGGTAAACATAATGTTATTATTTCTTAACATTAGAAGTAAAAACATAAAAAAAGTTTTTTTTTTCAAAGTAAAAATTTAAATTTGGACCCTGTTAAGTATCTATTTCGGTCTTAGCAATATTATCGACATTTTAAAACTAATAAAATTTAAAAAAAATGACAAACGTATCTAACGAATCTGTTGAAAACGGAGCAAGCTCTAAAAGTTCAAATGTATTTGCAGCTTTAACAATTGTAATTTGTATTGTAATTGGAATTTTAATTTGGAAATTTGTAATGGGTCACCCTTCAAATTTTGAAAACAATGACCCAGAAGGTCATCCACTACCA
>DALYCS010000186.1:0-2639 GCA_031973615.1 Flavobacterium sp.
TTATTGGATTCTAATTTGAAAATATTAGTCAAATTAAAATCTCCGGATCAGTTACACGCTTGGATGGAAAACTATGGAAAGCAAAAGAATCAGTAACCATTTCACCCATAAAAAAACTCTAAAATCCATTAAATAGATTTTAGAGTTTGAAATCAGTGCGGGTAAAAGGACTCGAACCTTCACACCTTGCGGCACCAGATCCTAAGTCTGGCGTGTCTACCAATTTCACCATACCCGCGATAATTGGAGTGCAAATATAACGCTTTCGTTTAAAATTGCAAAACTAAATGCATTTATTTTAAGACTAAAAATAAAAAAACCTCCCTAAAAAGAGAGGTTTTTGTTATGTTTAAAAACGTATTACGCTTCAAATGGAATAATCGAAACGAACGATTTATTTTCCGCTTTTTTCTGGAATTTTACAACTCCATCAACTTTAGCATGCAACGTGTGATCTTTTCCCATGTAAACATTTTCACCTGGGTTGTGCTTAGAACCTCTTTGTCTAACAATGATGTTTCCAGCAATAGCAGCTTGTCCACCATAAATCTTAACGCCTAAACGTTTCGATTCTGATTCTCTACCATTCTTCGAACTACCGACACCTTTCTTGTGAGCCATGATGTAATATTTTAAATGTTATTCTTCTGTTTTTGGTTTACGAGTTGCTTTCGCCTTTGGCTTAACTTCTTCAGCAGTTTCAGTTACTTCAACCTCAACTTCTTTTTTAGTCGCTTTTTTCTTAGCTGCAGCAGCTACAATTCCCTCAATTAAAATTTGAGTGAATGATTGTCTGTGACCGTTTTTCTTTTTGTAACCTTTTCTTCTTTTCTTTTTGAAGACAATTACTTTATCACCTTTTAAGTGTTGTAACACTTTGGCTTCTACTGAAGCACCTTCTACAGCTGGGGCGCCTAAAGTTATGTTTCCATTATCATCTAACAAAAGAACTTTATCGAAAGAAACTTTCGAACCTTCTTCTGAAGCTAAACGGTGAACATAAACCTTTTGGTCTTTGCTTACTTTGAATTGTTGCCCTGCTATCTCTACGATTGCGTACATAACAATGAGTTTAGTTAAAAATTTTAAGGTTGCAAATATACAATAAATTATAAACCAAACAACTATAAGTTCAAATAAATTGATTTTTTTATTGTTCCAAAAAATAATTTAAACAATATGCGGCCATTTTTGTAACAAATTTATTAAAATATGTACTAATGACAATTATATCAACAAATTAATAACGTATGAAAAAATCTTTCATGGCTTTGGGAACTGCACTAATGCTAGGCGGAACTGCTTCTGCACAAAAAGTAACCTTTGAAGAGTTTGATCTAGACAACGGATTACACGTTGTATTGCATCAAGACAATTCTGCACCGGTGGTAATTACTTCAGTAATGTACCATGTGGGCGCTAAAGACGAACAACCAAATCGAACAGGATTTGCGCACTTTTTTGAACACCTTTTATTTGAAGGAACTAAAAATATTGCTCGTGGTGAGTGGTTTAAATTAGTTACCGCTAACGGTGGTAATAACAACGCCAACACTACAGACGACAGAACGTATTATTATGAGGTATTCCCTTCAAACAATTTAGAATTGGCCTTATGGATGGAATCAGAACGTTTGATGCATCCTGTTATTAATCAAATTGGAGTAGACACGCAAAATGAAGTGGTAAAAGAAGAAAAAAGACTGCGTGTAGACAATCAACCATACGGTAACTTGATCAAAGCCGTGAAACAAAACATGTTTAAAGTACACCCATACAAATGGACTACCATTGGGGAAATGGAGCATTTAGATGCTGCTACTTTAGAAGAATTTCAAGCATTTAATAAAAAATTCTATGTACCTAATAATGCCGTTTTAGTGGTGGCGGGTCAATTTGACAAAGCGCAAGCGAAAGAATGGATCACTCGCTATTTTGGAAGCATTCCAAAAGGAGCTCCTGTAATGCGTCAAAAAATTGAAGAAGCACCAATTACCGAGGCATTCAAAGCAACTTGGGAAGATCCTAATATTCAAATCCCTATGTTGGTTGCATCCTACAGAACGCCATCTATGAAATCACGCGATGCTCGAGTATTGGACATGATCTCTTCGTATTTGTCCGATGGTAAAAGCTCTAAATTGTATAAAAAAATCGTGGACGATAAAAAAATGGCACTGCAAATTGGCGCCTTCAATTACAGCCAAGAAGACTATGGCATGTACTTGATTTACGGTTTACCAATGGGTGAAAACACTTCGGAATCGATCTTAAAAGAAATAGATGAAGAAATTGTTAAAATGCAAACCGAGTTAATTTCAGAAAACGATTTCCAAAAGCTTCAAAATAAATTTGAAAGCAACTATGTAAGCAACAATGCTTCTGTTGAAGGAATTGCTGATAATTTAGCAACCTATTATATGTTGTATGGCGACATCAATTTAATCAATACCGAAATTGATATTTACCGCTCTATTACAAGAGAAGAAATTAGAGAAATTTCAAAAAAATATTTAAACGCCAACCAGCGATTAATATTAGACTATGTTCCTGCTAAAGATAAAGCGCAAAACTAATATTTGAAGAATATGAAAAAATTTATATACATAGCAGCCAGTTTATTTTTAACAATAACTATG
>DALYCS010000187.1:0-2579 GCA_031973615.1 Flavobacterium sp.
CTAAACCATGAAAATACGGTAAAAGCAGCCGAAAATGTTATTGCAGAAGCCTTAGAAATTGGAATGAGTCAATTGACAGCCCTCCAAAAAACAGCTTGGGCAAAAATTTGGGAAATGAGCGATATTACTATTGAAGGTGATGTTAAAGCACAACAAGGAATTCGCTTCAATATTTTCCAATTGAATCAAACCTATTTAGGAAAGGATTCCCGCTTAAATATTGGCCCAAAAGGATTTACAGGTGAAAAATATGGCGGATCTACGTATTGGGATACTGAAGCCTATTGTATTCCTTTTTATATGGCCACTAAAGACCAGCAAGTAGCCCGTAGTTTATTAGCCTATCGCTACAATCAATTGGATAAAGCCATTGAAAATGCTGAAAAATTAGGATTTAAAAACGGAGCCGCTCTCTATCCTATGGTTACCATGAATGGTGAAGAATGCCACAACGAATGGGAAATTACTTTTGAGGAAATCCATAGAAACGGTGCCATTGCTTTTGCTATTTATAACTACTATCGTTTTACAGGAGATTACTCATATATACCTGAAAAAGGGTTGGAAGTACTCATTGGTATTGCACGTTTTTGGCATCAAAGAGCCACGTTCTCAACAACCAAAAATAAATATGTAATTTTAGGTGTTACAGGACCAAACGAATACGAAAACAACGTAAATAATAACTTTTACACCAACTATATTGCGAAATGGTGTATCCAATATACCTTAGAGCAAATAGAAAAAACAGCGGATGAATATCCAGATGATTATGCACGCATCATCAATAAAGTGAAAATTGATGCAACCGAAATGACCGATATGAAAAAGGTTGCCGACAACATGTATTTTCCTTATTCTGAAGAGCATGGTGTATACTTGCAACAAGATGGTTTCTTGGATAAAGAATTGATCACAGTAGCTAACTTAGACCGATCACAACGACCTATCAATCAAAAATGGTCTTGGGATAGAATATTGCGTTCGCCTTATATTAAACAAGCTGATACATTACAAGGATTTTACTTCTTCGAAGATCATTTTACCAGAGAACAATTAGAAAAACATTTTGACTTCTATGAACCCTTTACAGTACACGAAAGTTCGCTTTCACCTTGTGTTCACTCGATCCAAGCGGCTGTTTTAGGTAGAATGGAACAAGCCTATACTTTTTACTTGCGCACTTCTCGTTTAGATTTAGACGATTACAATAAAGAAGTAGAAGAAGGATTACACATTACTTCAATGGCAGGTACTTGGATGAGTATTGTTGAAGGTTTTGGCGGAATGCGCGTAAAAAACAATCAATTGCATTTTGACCCTAAAATACCAAAAGAGTGGGTAGGCTATTCCTTTAAAGTGAATTTTAGAAATGCCATCGTAAAAGTTCAAGTAAATCATAACGGCACCCAAGTTACCATTGATGGCCAAAAAGATGTAGAAGTAATTGTCAACGGAACACCTCAATTAGCATAATGTTTATGAAAAAGTATTTTGTATCTATAGTACTCATCTTATTTTCTGTAATGGGAAGTATGGGCCAAGAATTTCAATCGCCCAACGGAAATTTCAAAATGATCTTTGCCTTGGAAAAAGACGGTACCCCAACCTACCAACTATTTTTGAAGAATAAAGAAATTATTAAAAAAAGTAAGCTGGGATTAGAACTTCAAAAAGACACCAAATCATTGATCAATGATTTTAAATTGGTAAACGAAGTACGAAATACTTTTGATGAAACCTGGAATACTGTTTGGGGAGAAGAAACAGCCATTCGCAATCATTATAATGAATTAGCCCTTACACTGAAACAAGATGAAACCGATCGTTTGATTGTTATTCGTTTTCGCTTATTCAACGACGGACTTGGTTTTCGATATGAATTTCCGCAACAGAAAAACTTGACTTATTTTGTATTGAAAGAAGAACGTACCGAGTTTGCCATGACAGGCGACCACACTGCCTTCTGGATTCCAGGGGATTATGATACGCAAGAATATGATTACACCGAAAGCAAATTGTCGGAAATTAAAAAATTATTTCGTGGCGCTGTTACGGGAAATGCCTCTCAAAAACAATTTTCTGATACAGGGGTGCAAACCGCGTTGCAGTTAAAAACTGCTGATGGAATTTACCTCAACATACACGAAGCTGCTTTGATCAACTATTCATGCATGCACTTAAATTTAGACGAGGCAACTTTCGTTTTTCAATCGCACTTAACACCCGATGCTAAAGGAAATAAAGGTCATTTACAGGCCCCTTGTGTTTCGCCATGGCGCACCATTATTGCCAGTAGCGATGCTCGTGACATTTTAGCCTCTAGAATGACTTTAAATTTAAACGAACCTTGTAAAATAGCAAACACTTCTTGGATCAAACCCGTTAAGTATATTGGCGTTTGGTGGGAAATGATTACCGGAAAAAGTTCGTGGTCTTATACAGATGAAGTTCCAGCTGTGCAATTAGGCATCACTGATTATTCAAAAGTAAAACCAAATAAAACACATGCAGCCAATACCAAACATGTAAAAGAGTATATCGACTTTGCAGCTTTGCATGGTTTTGATGCAGTTTTA
>DALYCS010000188.1:0-2565 GCA_031973615.1 Flavobacterium sp.
AACTCTTACCCCCAATTCTTACGTTTCGGGTCGGCAAAGATACCAACTTTACTTTATCTTTTCCAAATCTTTTTTTGCCTTTTTTTGCCTTTTTTTGAAGTTTTTTTAAATTTAAATTCTAAGCTCTTAAAAATCAACCTTTACTCAGTATTGCGGGTGCAAAAGTAACATTCTTTTCACTACTAACAAGGTCTTTTTTACTTATTTTTAATTCCATTTTACAACGCATTGATAACTAGTTGTTTTGAGTTGAAAGTTCAGCGTTAGAAGTTTCGAATTACGCTTACTGAAACACTAAACACATCAAATAGCCCCGATGGCCGTGGAAATCCTGCGGATAAAATCCGCAGATTGAAACAAACAGCGGGAAAATAAGTGATACAAAAAGAAAATTGGTGCTTCAAAATTAATCGAAGCGAATGGCCTTAACTGGTGAGATTTTAGTGATAATGTAAGAAGGAATAAGCAACACCAACAAGCAAACTGCCAAAGTGCCGGCATTCAATAGCGCAATGTGTACGAAATTGATACTAACCGGAGCTTGATTTACATAATAGCTTTCGGGATTGAGTTGAATGACACCAAAATACTTTTGTACAAACAATAAGGTAAGTGCTATGAAATTTCCCCAAAATAATCCTCTCACTATTAGATAAAAGGCATTGAACAAGAAAATTTTTCGGACATTCCAGTTGGTAGCGCCCATCGCTTTTAATATACCTATCATCTGAGTGCGTTCTAAAATTAGCACTAAAAGTGCGACTACCATATTAATTGTAGCCACGACAATCATGACAATTAAAATTACTACAATGTTAAAATCAAATAATTTGAGCCATTCAAAGATGCTGTAATATTTTTCTTCGATAGTAGTACTGTTATAAGTCGCCGGAATTTCTTTATAAACCGCTTCTCCTTTTTCTTTGATTTTTGAAAAATCATTAATAAAAACTTCGAAGGCACCCACTTCTGAAGGCAGCCACTTATTGATGCGTTGAACGTGGCGAATATCGCCGATAACATACGTTGCATCAAATTCCTGAAAACCCGAATTATAGATTCCGGTGATTTTAAAATTTCTTTTGTTGGGCAATTTCCCACTTTCTTTCATAAAAAATGTAAGGAACTTATCTCCCACTTTCAATTGTAAGCGTTTGGCTAAATATTCCGAAATAAGGACTTCAGTATTGAGCTCTGATTTTAGATTAGGCAAAGTTCCAGCCACTAAATATTCTTCTAAATTGGCAAAGTGATAGTCTTCACCTACCCCTTTAAATATAATGCCTTCAAAAGCAGTTTCCGTACGAATAATTCCCGCTTTACTGGCAACTGCTTGCACATAGTTTATACCCTCTACATTTTTAAATTGGGGATAGAAACTTTGATTTATAGAAATAGGTTCGGTAGTGACTTGCGATTGATTATCATCGAAATTAGAAATAATAATATGTCCGTTAAATGCGGAAACTTTTTCACGAATTTTATCCTGAAGTCCAACACCCGTTGCCACTGCCATTATCATCATAATAATTCCAATGGCAATAGCTGCAATTGCAATTTTTATAATTGGCGAAGAAATACTACTTTTATAACTTTTAGCAGCAATTAGTCTTTTGGCTATGAAATATTCTAAATTCAAGATATCTTATATGAAAATTGAGTTCAAAAATACGGTTTTATTTATTTCTATACTATTAATTTTAGTGGGATGTTCAACAACAAAAAACAATGTTGTTTTAAATACAAATAAAATAACAGACCCTTCGATCAGCACTCTAAAAGAAGGGGAATTCAAAACAGGTGCCGAAAACATAGAAAGCTATTTACCGCTATTAAAAGACAAACGCGTTGGAATTGTTACCAATCAGACGGGAATTCTCACCAAAGAAAAACATTTGGTTGATTTTTTAATCGAACAAAACATCAATCTTCAGAAAATTTATGCGCCTGAACACGGTTTTAGAGGAACCGCTGATGCTGGCGAATTAATTGTGGATGGAAAAGACACCAAAACAGATTTACCCATTATTTCGCTTTACGGAAACAACAAAAAACCAAAAACCGAGCAATTAGAAGGCATAGACCTCTTGGTTTTTGATTTGCAAGACGTAGGTGCACGATTTTATACCTATATCTCTTCGTTGCATTATGTAATGGAAGCTTGTGCCGAAAATAATATTCCATTGCTAGTTTTAGATCGCCCCAACCCAAATGGAACTGTTATTGATGGTCCGATTTTAGAAAAAGAACACAAAAGTTTTGTAGGCATGCACGAAATTCCGGTTTTGCATGGCATGACGATTGGCGAATATGCGAAAATGATTAATGGTGAAAAGTGGCTAAAAGACGGGTTACAATGCAACTTGACTATAATTCCTTGTTTGAACTATACGCACGCTATGAAATACAGTTTACCCGTGAAACCTTCGCCCAACTTACCGAACGATCAATCCATTAATTTATATGCGAGTTTGTGCTTTTTTGAAGGCGCGAATGTAAGCTTAGGTCGCGGCACCGAAAAGCAATTCCAAATTTATGGTTCGCCTTTTTTACCGGAAAGTGAAT
>DALYCS010000189.1:0-2548 GCA_031973615.1 Flavobacterium sp.
ATATCGGTAATGTAAATTATATTGATTATAAGAAAGAATACATCCCGTTTGACGATGCTTTTTTTCCGTTCCTTTTCAAAAGAAAAAGCTTTCAATATGAACGAGAAGTGCGCATCATTACCGACGTTAGTGCGCACGATATTTCTGTTAATGAAGGTATTAAAATCAATGTTGACCTCAACCAACTGATCGAAAAAATATACATTCATCCCAAAAGTGAAAATTGGTATAAAAAACTAGTCATTGAACTGGTATCCAAACTCAATTTTAATATAGAAATTGAAAAATCTGACCTAGAAAGTGATATTTTAATTTAGAAAAAGTGGCTTTCAACAAGGGAATACTCTAATTCGGAGTATATACTTCTACTTTCCATTCGTTTGCTGACAAGTCTACAAAATGGTAATGTACTTTATCGTTTTTGTCGAAAGCTCCGTTTTTATTGGTATCCTCAATACATCTGAAATATAAACGCTTTTGTGCTTCAATAATATTCCAATCTATCAATTCTTGAAACGCTGCCGTAAGCTTGGTAAAATTTTCACCACTCATCGTACTCACGTACAATGATTTGATATCGTTTTGATCTGTACTTCCATCTTTATTTGTATCGGCATCTACCAATGTGTAGACGATGATTTGCTTTTTGATTTTAGCAGCAATCGTGTTTAAAAAAGTAGCCGTTTGGATTTGAACTTTTTTTGTAGTTAAGGGTTTAATTGATGTAGAATCAATATGCTGAAAATGCAAATTATCAAAATAACCCGTAATCTCATTTTGATTGTAATTTGAAATCGCATAACTCACCTGATGCGTTTTACTGCTTCCATATACTTTATTTTCTCCATCTACCAAGCGAACATTACCCACAGGATGAATGAGATAATTTGTACCCTCCATTAAAATAGGTAAATCGGCCACTTGTATTCCAGAAGAATCAGGCGTTACCTTTGCATCTTTGGATTTGCTTGTTTCATAGCTCACTTTTGGCGTTTCTTGTTCTTGTTTACAACTTACTAAAGAAACCAATAAGAAAAAAGATAATAAGGTTCGCATATACACTAATTTTAGAATCAAATATACTAAAAATAACGCAAGGATTACAGACGAGCAATTAGTTTCAAACTAAAAACACGAGTTGTCATGTAATTAGGAATACCATATTGCGACTTGGTATAGACATCTCGCACCCAAGTATTTGTAATGGCATTTTGGTTGTTGAATAAATTAAAAATTTCTAGACCCAATGAAAATTCCTCAAAAGGTTTCAACCAAGATAAGCTGGAGGTTAATTTCTCGTCTTTGAAAACGAAAGAAAATCCAACATCAGCTCTTCTATAATCGTTCAATCGCAATTGATAATTATATGGATCTGCATAGGATGGTGAACCACCTGGTAATCCCGTATTATATACTAAATTCAGGTATAATTTTAAGTTGGGTATATTTGGCATATAATCTTGAAATAAGACACCAAATTTCAAACGCTGGTCGGTTGGTCGGGCAATAAAGCCTTTATTATTTTGATTTTCTTCCGTTTTAAGATAGCCAAACGTAAACCACGACTCTGTTCCCGGAACAAATTCACCATTGATTCTTGCATCAAAACCATATGCATAAGCAGTGGCCTCATTGTTGGCTCGGTATCGAATCCGAACGTTGTCAATTGTATACGTATTTACATCGGTAATATTCTTGTAATACGCTTCCGAAACCAGTTTAAATGGACGCGTCCACATTTTAAAACTATAATCGCTACTAAAGACCAAATGAAAGGATTGTTGGGCCTTAACATTGGTTTGCACTATCCCATCATTATCTCGTAATTCCCTATAAAATGGAGGTTGATGGTATAATCCTCCCGACAATCGGAATAATATATCCTTTTCCCAATCGGGCTTAAGTGCAAATTGAAAACGTGGTGAAAAAGTCATTTGGCTCGAACCTTGTGGTCTTCCTTCGGCATTAACCTGCCATTGATGCCCCCGAACCCCTACATGCAACCAATAACTGTGGCCGCCTATTTTACCTCTCCGGTTCCATTGGAAATAACCCGACAACCGATTGATTCGGGTAAAATTTGTGGCCCGAACGTTTTGATAAGGTGCTAATGGGCCTACATATGGATTATAGGGTTGATCATTTTGATAGTCTAAAATAGGATTGGGTAAAGAGAATCCAGCCGAGTCTATAACTTCCCACTCTACTATTCGATCTCTGATGTCTTCTAAGGTAAACTTGGCACCCCATTCTATTTGTGATTTTTTGGAAATCTCGTGAAAACCTTTTATTTCAGCATTGACAATCAAAGCATCTAAATCGTTTCTCGCATGAGTAAGTTGTGAACCTATACCACGAGAATAAACTACATCGCCAAACGTTTCCGAGCCAATGTTTGCATCTACTTCTCCCAATCGGTATTGCGCCAAAATATCGTAATATTCTTGTTCTTGCGTATGGTATGCTGAGGCAATAAATTTCAGTTTATTGGAAGTATTGTATTGATAGACAGCTTTTCCGGCTCCAAAATAGGTCAAATACTGATCCT
>DALYCS010000190.1:0-675 GCA_031973615.1 Flavobacterium sp.
GATTTGCGCGATGACATTAGAAGACTTCTCAAATGCTTTTTTGATGGTGATACTCCCATACCCCATCCCGTGATTGGAATCGGATAGTTTGGCGCCTGCGATGAAATAAGATCCGTTCGCATTCACCTTGTCTGTAATTTTGAATTTTTCAGTTGCTCCTAACACTAAGTCAACTCCATCTACCGCAGCAAGTTCTTCAGGCTTTAATTGTGCATAACAACCAACGGCAACTACAAAAGCATTGGGATTTAATTTAATAGCTTTTTTTACAATTTGCTTGAATTGCTTGTCTGCATTTTCGGTAACCGAACAAGTATTCACCACATAAATATCCGCAATTTCTTCAAAATCAACGCGATCAAATCCTTCCTTTTGAAAGTCTCTGGCTATGGTTGATGTTTCTGAGAAATTTAATTTGCATCCTAAAGTATAGAAGGCAACCTTTTTTTTGTTTTCCATAAGTAAATTCAATTCATGAAATCGTTGTCAAAAAATTGAACGACAAATTTAGGTACAAAATAAATAGTTCCAAAATAAAAAAAGGCTAGAGAAAAATCTCTAGCCTTTAGGAAAAAGTTTTTATATTCTAAAGATATTAGAATGTATATTCAACTTGTAATCTTCCTCTTGTGTCATCATTTCTTTCAACTTTTGTACCAGCTGTAACTTCTTCAT
>DALYCS010000190.1:685-2542 GCA_031973615.1 Flavobacterium sp.
AGCCAAGCCTTTTAAAAAATTCTTAAATTCCCCCTACAGAACTAAAAATCTTATTTTAATGATACAAACTTAGTTTAATTTGCACCAAACGATTAATGTTAATTAACAACCGTATTAAATTATGGAATATTCGTATTAATAATAGTTATTCTTTTCTGAATTTTTTTGTTTCATCAAAAACATGCGTCAAGATAGCGGCATCTTGTTCTGTAAATTCAACATTTCTTCTAGCCATTACAATTTTTGCTGTTTGAAAAGCTTTCTGAGTTAAATAAGTAGAAAAACCAGCTGCCCCACCCCAAGAAAAACTTGGCACAAAATTACGCGGAAATCCAGCGCCAAAAATGTTCGCTGAAACCCCTACTACGGTTCCTGTATTAAACATCGTATTGATACCGCATTTACTGTGATCTCCCATCATTAGTCCGCAAAATTGCAAACCTGTTTTAGCAAAACCCTCGGTTTCATAACTCCACAAGCGCACTTCTTCGTAATTGTTTTTCAGATTGGAATTGTTTGAATCAGCGCCAATATTACACCATTCTCCCAAAACCGAATTTCCTAAAAAACCATCATGCCCTTTATTAGAATATCCGAATAATACCGAATTATTAACTTCACCACCAATTACTGAATGTGGTCCAACCGTTGTAGCACCATATACTTTGGTGGCTAACTTTACACGTCCCGATTCGCACAAAGCAAAGGGTCCACGGATGACAGAACCCTCCATTATTTCACTATTCTTACCTATATAGATAGGCCCGGTTGATGCATTCAAGGTTACAAATTCCAATTGAGCTCCCTCTTCAATAAAAATATTTTCAGGCGCAATCACATTTACCGATTTAGGAATCGGTTGGGATGTACGATCTGCAGTAAGTAATTCAAAATCATCTCTAATGGCACGATCATTTTTTGCAAAAATATCCCAAGTATTTGCAATACGCATCAATTCGCTTTCAAAGGACAGCAAATCATACTGATCAAAATCGACTTCTTCTTGAGTATCTTGGGAATAAAAGGCCACAATCTCTTCTTCAAAAACAATCGCTTGCTTCGGATTTAAATTTTGAATCCATTCTACTAAAGTTGCATTGGGCAAAAAAGAAGCATTAATCATTACATTCTCTTCCATTTCAACCATAGGGAATTTTTCCATCAAATACTCTTCCGTTACTGTAGTCGTGGTAGACCCTAAATAATTTTCCCATTTTTCACGAAGGGTTAATATTCCAATGCGGATATCTGCTACAGGACGCGTAAATGTAAAAGGTAGTAATGCATTACGAACAGTACCGTCAAAAAGTATATAGTTCATGGTATTAATTTCAAAATTTAGCTTCAAAGTTACAAAGTTAAGTTCTAAATTAGTAAAAGTTGGGCATAAAAAAAGCCTCACCTAAGTGAAGCTTTTCAATATTGTATAAAAACAAAAAATTATTTTGCTTTTTTAGCGTATTTACTGTTGAATTTATCAATACGACCTGCTGTATCAATAAGTTTCGATTTACCTGTGTAAAAAGGGTGAGATGTTCTAGAAATCTCCATTTTGAAAACCGGATACTCAACACCTTCGTGAGTAATAGTTTCTTTAGTTTCTACGGTAGATTTAGTGATAAAAACATCTTCATTTGACATGTCTTTGAAGGCTACTAATCTGTAATTTTCTGGGTGAATACCTTTTTTCATTTTGTAAATCTTTTTTATTTGACGATTCTATCTTATTCCGCGGCTCTATCAAAATAGAGGTGTAAACAAAACACAACCTTTTGGTTTATAAACTTTTTAATTTAGGGTGCAAAATTACATTTTATTTTTAATCTAGCAATGTTTATGTAACTTTTTTTTATTTTT
>DALYCS010000191.1:0-2501 GCA_031973615.1 Flavobacterium sp.
GCTACTACTAAAAGTGTAATTTTTTTCATGATACAAATATTTAAAGATTAAACTAACAACTACATTTTAAAATTTGTTTCTAAAAAGGTTGCTTGATTAGTTGTTTCCAATTGCTGTGCCAAACTTTAATTTTGTAGCGTAAAAAATTTATTAATGAGTTGTTGTTGATCAGTAAAGGGCTGTTTTTAGTCAAAATCACGAAACAGTTTTTTTTGGTTACATCAAAAAGAGTACATTTGAATTCTTAAGAAATAAACAATGAAGCAAGTGATTTCTATTTTGGTGGTAGCCGCCTTCGGAATTATGGCATTAGTGGAACAATCGAAAACCCAACCCAATCCAATTATCATGATTGCAGGAATTGGTATTTTTATGTTCGGCATGTACAAATTAATGAAAAAGATTCCTTCTAAAAACGAAGAAAACGATGACACAGAAATTTGAAATAGGTGATGAGGTAGCCGTTTTAGATGAGGCTGTTTCAGGCAAAGTTATTGGGGTTAATAGTACCGAAATTAGCATAGAATCAACCGATGGATTTATTATGAAATTTCATGAAAAAGAGTTGGTTAAAGTAAATAATTCCAGTGTTTTAAGTGGTTTTTTTTCAAGTCAAAGTTTAAGTTCTGTTTTGAAAGACAAAGAGGATCCTAAAAAGCGAAGTTTTGTCAAGGAAAAGAAGTCACGAAAAGATGAGTTTGTCCTGGAAGTAGATTTACATATTGAAAAACTCGTGCCTTCCAAACGCGGAATGAGCAACTATGATATTTTGACATTGCAAATGGAGACCGCTAAACGACAACTCGATTTTGCTATTAAAAATCGCATGCCAAAATTAGTTTTTATTCACGGTGTCGGTGAGGGAATTTTAAAAGCAGAATTGGATTTTTTATTGGGTCGATACGATGGAATTTCTTTTCAAGATGCGAGTTATCAAAAATATGGTTTGGGGGCAACCGAAGTTTATATTAAGCAACAAGTAAAGTAAAGTTATAATTTAATATAAAAAAAGGACCATTTATTGAGTGGTCCTTTTTGATTTTGGTTCAAACGTGTTATAAGTTTGTTCTGTAGTTTCCAAAAATATATTCGGTGAAACTAAATGAACTGTCTGAATTTGAAAAGTTTACATTGACTAATTTGATGTTATGGGTATAACCTGTTACGGTTGTTCCATCAGTTGCAAATAATTTGTCTGTTATAATTTCTATTCTACCTCCTGAAGCATTCCATTCTTTTTCTACCACGGGTGTAGCAGGTGGTAAAATACTGCAAATTCCACTAGAACTTAGGTTGTCGGAATAAATACGGTAAATAATTTTATTAGATGAACTTACGGTAACGATTCTCGGACTTCCGTCGGGTGTTTCTTCGTTTATAAAACTGGAAGCAGGGATATTTAAAAGTAATAATTCATTGCTCTTGATTTTATACACCAAGTTATTTGTCGGACAATTTTGTACAGCAACCGTATCGAAATTAAATGATTCTAACGTAATATCACCATCATCACAGGCTTGTAGTAAAAAAACAGTAGCAACTAAAACAATAAGTTTTTTCATGTATTAATCAAATTTATGTTACAAAAATAAAGGTTTTAATTTAGTTATTTACGAATGAGTGTTAATTTAAATGTAATTCATATTTAAAGGAGCTAAAATAAAATGATTTGTATCTTTGCCATATGATATGAGCACATTACGATTTTTCGTTTTTTTTAGAATTTTTCAGGTGCGAATTTTATTGACCAATACAAAATAATACCAGTATCAAATGAAAAAAGTGTATTTAGATAATGCAGCAACTACGGCTATTCATCCGGATGTAATTACTGAGATGATACAAGTGCTTCAAAATGACTATGGAAATCCCTCTTCTACACACAGTTTTGGTCGAAGTGCAAAAACATTATTGGAATCCGCTCGAAAAGGAATTGCAAAATTAGTAAACGCGCAAGCATCCGAAATCATTTTTACATCAAGTGCTACTGAAGCGACCAATTGGATTTTGACTAGCGTTGTAAATGATTTAGGGATTCAACGCATCATCACGACTAAAATCGAGCATCATGCTACATTGCATACCGTTGAACATTTAGCAAAAGAATTTGGAATTCAAGTGGAATACATTGCCATTTTACCAAATGGAAACATCGATTATCAAGATTTAGCAGCAAAATTACCTTTAGATATTCCTACTTTAGTTTCGTTAATTCATGTAAATAATGAAATAGGAACGATTCTAGACATCAAACGTGTTTCAGAGTTGTGTTCGTATACAAAAGCACTTTTTCATTGCGATACAGTGCAATCTGTTGGGAAAACGAATATAGATGTTCAAGAGTTGGGAATTGATTTTCTTGTCGCTTCTGCACACAAATTTCATGGTCCGAAAGGTATTGGATTTGCTTACATAAAAAAGAATTCCATGCTCCAGCCGATGATTCTGGGTGGTGAACAAGAAAAAGGCATGCGTGCCGGCACGGAAGCTGTGCATCAGGC
>DALYCS010000192.1:0-2431 GCA_031973615.1 Flavobacterium sp.
CAGTTGCAATAATAATGTGATCGGCTGAATATTCTGTTACTTTGCCATCGGCAGCAGTTACATCTACTTTTTTACCGGGTTTTATTTTTCCAAAACCATCAATGATATCGATTTTGTTTTTCTTCATCAAAAACTGAACACCTTTACTCATGCCATCGGCAACATCTCGAGAGCGTTTTACAACGGCATTGAAATCTTTGTCAAAGTCTTTAACGGTTAACCCATAATCTGCAGCATGTTTTAGGTAATCAAAAACTTGAGCCGATTTTAATAAAGCTTTCGTTGGAATACATCCCCAATTCAAACAAATTCCTCCCAAATTTTCTTTTTCAATTACAGCTACTTTAAAGCCCAATTGTGAAGCTCTGATTGCAGTTACATAACCACCAGGGCCACTTCCTAAAACGATGATGTCGTATTTCATTTTTTATAAAGTATTTCAGTTTTATTTATAAGTTGCGAATTTAAGGAATTATTTTAAAAGTTTAAACGCAAAGTTCGCAAAGTTTTATGCTAAGTATTGCGAAGAAGATCGGTGTTAATCCTTTGAATCTGTGGTTTTGGAATGCTGAAATTTGAATCCCAAAATTACTCAACTTCTCCAGCAAATTGTGAATCGTATAGTTTTCTATAAAATCCAGTAGGTTGGGCTAAAAGTTCATGATGTGTACCCGTTTCCACAATGTGCCCTTGGTCCATAACAATGATTTTACTGGCGTTTACAATAGTAGCTAAGCGATGGGCAATAACTATGGAAGTTCTGTCTTTGGTAATAGTTTCCGTAGCTTTTTGAATCAATTCTTCCGAATGCGTATCAATAGAAGAGGTGGCTTCGTCCAAAATCAAAATGCTTGGATTGCTCACGTAGGCTCTTAAAAAGGCAATCAACTGACGTTGCCCAGACGATAACATTACGCCCCGTTCTTTGACATTGTAATCATACCCTTCGGGTAACGTCATGATAAAATCGTGTACACCAATTTTCTTCGCAGCACTAATAACTTCTTCACGCGAAATGGCTTCGTTGTGTAATGTGATATTGTTGTAAATAGTGTCTGAGAATAAAAAAACGTCTTGCAATACAATTGCAATTTGTTTTCGAAGGCTTTCTAAAGTGTAGTCGTTAATGGTTCTGTTGTCGATCGTAATTTTGCCCGAATCAATATCATAAAATCGATTTAATAAATTGATAATGGTCGATTTTCCTGCACCTGTGCTACCAACAATAGCAATGGTTTCTCCAGGTTGAACACGAAGATTTATTCCCTTTAAAACTTCTTCATTTTTTATGTAGCTAAAGCGAACATCAATTAATTCGATAGTTCCATTAAAATGCGAAGCTTCAACGGTACCATTATCCTGTACATTTTCTTCGGTATCTAAAATTTCAAACACTCGATCCGCTGCCACAATCCCCATTTGCATGACATTAAATTTATCGGCAATTTGACGCAAGGGATTGAATAGCATGTTGATGAGCATGGTGTAGGCAAACAAATCACCAATGGTGCTATGATTGGATCCGTTTAGGATTGAAATTCCAGCATAATATACGATGGCACCAAGAGTTAATGATGAAACAATATCAGCTATAGGGAAGAAGATAGAGTTATAGAGTATGTTTTTTAACCAGGCCACGTTGTGCTTTTGATTGATCTCTTTGAATTTTTCCAATTCAATCTTTTCGCGATGGAACAATTGAACGATTTTCATTCCGGTCAATCGTTCTTGAACAAACGTATTTAAATTGGCTACTTCATTTCGTACATCATTAAAGGCAACTTTCATTTTCTTTTGAAAAATATCCGTAGCAAAAATTAATACAGGCATCGCTAAAAGCACGATGAGCGATAATTTCCAATTCATAAAAAACATGATGGCTAAAATGACAATCATCTTTAATACATCACTAACAATCATGAATAATCCTTGACTAAAAATACTGGCTATGGATTCAATATCAGAAACGGAACGCGTGACCAATTTTCCTACAGGCTCGGTATCAAAATATTTCATTTTAAACGATGTAATGTGATGAAATAGTTTGTCTCGCAAATCACGAATAATATCTTGCCCAAGCCAGTTGGCCCAATACGTAAAATAAAATTGCGCAAGCCCCTCTAAAAATAATACGACCGCCATGATTACGATGTATATTAATAGGCCATACTTATCTTCGGGTTTGATGTATTCGTCGACGGTCTGTTTTAATAAATACGGACGGGCTGCTGCAAAGATTGAAAGTAATACAGCCCAAACAATTACCCAATTGAACCTATTATGATAAGGCTTGGCATAGTGCAATACTTTTTTAAGTGAATTGGATTTTATGAGCTTCATTTTTTAAATTCTACTATCTGTTTTATCTCCTTTATATATAAGGATAAGCCACGTTTACTAAATATAACCCCTGTGCTGGAACTGAAAATCC
>DALYCS010000193.1:0-2375 GCA_031973615.1 Flavobacterium sp.
GATTGGTAGGAGCACCTCCTGGCTATGTGGGCTATGACGAAGGCGGGCAATTGACTGAAGCTGTTCGAAGAAAACCTTATTCTGTAGTGTTGTTAGACGAAATTGAAAAAGCGCATCCCGATACCTTCAATATCCTACTGCAAGTATTAGACGAGGGTCGATTAACAGACAATAAAGGACGCGTAGCCGATTTTAAAAATACCATCATCATCATGACATCCAATATGGGGAGCGCCATCATTCAAGAAAAATTTGACGCGTTAAATGGAACTATTGAGGCAACTACTGAAGCAGCAAAAACAGAAGTTTTAGGCTTGTTGAAACAAATTGTGCGACCCGAATTCATCAATCGTATCGATGAAATTGTAATGTTTACACCATTGACCACTACTAATATTAGAGAAATTGTTGGCTTACAATTGAAAGGGGTAATAAAAATCCTAGCCCAACAACAAATTACTTTGGATGCCACTCCAGAAGCCATTGCATATTTGGCCCAAAAAGGATATGACCCACATTATGGTGCCAGACCTGTAAAACGTGTTATACAACGTGAAGTATTAAACCAACTTTCCAAAGAAATATTAGCTGGTAAAGTAACCGCCGAAAGTATTATATTATTGGATTGTTTTGAGAATCAATTGGTTTTTAGAAACCAATAATAGAGAGTATACTTTTTATAATTAGTTTGGAGAAACACTTAGCATCTTAATTGATGTTAAGTGTTTTTTTATATATTTGATGAACCAACAAAAAACAAGTAACATGAACAAAATCATACTTAAAAACGGATTATTTGGCGGACTTATAGTTGCTGCATCACTCGTTATTATTACACTATACATGAAAGCAAATCCAGAAAAAGTAGTAAACATGTTCTATGGTTTTGCTAGTATGCTTCTTGCTTTTTTCTTTGCTTTACAAGGTATCAAACAACAAAAAAATACTGACAATGGTATAATCTCATTTGGAAAAGCTTTTAAAATAAGTTTTTGGATTACGTTCAGTATTGCAACAATATATGTCATCGTTTGGTTGCTTATTTATTATAATTTTTTTCCAAATTTTGCAGAACATTATACAGATATGGCAATTAAAAATGCAAGCCCAGCTGATGTCGTTCAAGTAACCAAAGATATGAATGCATTCAAAGAAATGTATAAAAACCCACTAATGGTCGTCCTCTTAACTTATGCAGAAATTTTGCCTTTGGGACTAATTTTTTCATTATTAAGCGCTATATTGATCAAGAAAAAATAAGAAATCATATGAAGCTAACTAAAATTTATTTGCTTCTTTTTTGTGTTGGTTTATTACTTTCTGGCATTCATCCGAAAGAATATTTCACTTGGTTGTTGGAAGTTTCACCTGCTATTGTGGGACTAATCGTTTTAATCCTTACGTTTAAAACGTTTCAATTTACCAATTTTACCTATTTATTTATACTGATTCACTGCTACATATTATTTATTGGAGGGCATTATACCTATGCCGAAGTACCATTGTTTGATTGGATCAAAGATACTTTTAATCACAGCCGCAACAATTACGACAAATTGGGTCATTTTGCTCAAGGATTTGTACCCGCAATAATCACCCGTGAATTGTTTATTCGAAAAAATGTAGTATCCAACAAAAACTATTTTAACTTTATTATTATCGCCATATGTCTAGCTATTAGTGCAGCTTACGAATGGATTGAATGGTGGGTTTCCATTAGTACCGGTGAAGGTGGCGATGCCTTTTTAGGAACACAAGGCTATGTTTGGGACACACAATCCGATATGCTTTTGGCAACTATTGGTGCGAGTTGCATGCTTCTATTCTTTAGTAAAAAACACGATGTTGCGATTAATAATCACAAAACAATAATCTAAATTCAATGCTACACCTAAACTTCTCTCCTTTTCCTTTACTCGAATCAGCGCGTTTACAGTTTCGGAAATTAACCGATGGAGATGCTCCGGAAATCTTAAAACTTCGTGGCAATCCTGAAACCATGAAATACATTCCAAGACCTTTGGCAACCAATCTCGATGACGCACTAGCACATATCAAAACGATTAATGATAAAATCGATGAAAACAGCGATATCAATTGGGCTGTTACAGAAAAAGGGAGTAATACATGCATTGGACTCATGGGATTCTACAGAACACAACCCGAGCATTACAGAACTGAACTTGGCTATATGATTGCACCCGAACATTGGGGAAAAGGCTATGTAACAGAAGCTGTAAATACCTTATTGGATTATGCCTTTAATACCCTGCAATTTCACTCTATCGAAGCAGTGATAGATGCGAGACATAGCGCTTCGGAACGTGTTTTACAAAAATCAGGGTTTATAAAAGAAGCGCATTTTAAAGAAAATT
>DALYCS010000194.1:0-2364 GCA_031973615.1 Flavobacterium sp.
ATATTGTAGAGCAATGACAACCCAAAACTCATAAATATTATTTTCATCGCATTTTTTGAATACCTCATGAGAAAATTGATTCTTTCAAATTGCGTAGCATCTAAAATTCCATCGCATGCCGGAGAAAACACATTCACATTTTCTGAAATGGAAATACCGATATTACTTTGAGCTAATGCTCCTGCGTCATTCAATCCATCACCCACCATCATTACGTTTTTACCTTCAGACTGTAATTGAGCGATATATTGTAATTTTTGTTCGGGTTTTTGATTGAATACTAAAGTTGTTCTCGCAGGAACCATCTTTTCTAATATCGAACGTTCTCCATCATTATCCCCAGACAACACTACCAAATGATACGACTTGGCTAATTGTTCAAATAACAACTCCAATCCCTTTCTATACTGATTATTAAACACATAACTTCCTTTGTAAACTCCGTTGATTTCAACGTGTACTTTGGTTTTTTTATGGGTATTTTCAGTCATCGTTTTTAGAAATTGTGACGAACCCAACTTAATGGTATTGCCTTCCAGATGTGCCTCTATCCCTTTTCCAATTATTTCTTCAAAATCGGTGGTGACCATTTTATCTTGATGTGGTATAAATTCATACAACCTTCTGCTTAAAGGATGGTTTGAACCCCGCAAAGCATTTTTTAACAATTTCAATTCAAAAGAATTCAATTCAGTTCCTTCATAAGTGATTGCTGTCTTTTTATTGGTTGTAATTGTTCCTGTTTTATCGAAAACAATGGTATCAACTTTTGCCAATTGTTCAATTACTAATGTGTTCTTCAAATAGATTTTTCGGTTGCCTAAAATTCGCAATACATTTCCAAAAGTAAACGGTGCTGTTAAGGCCAAGGCACACGGACAGGCGACAATTAATATAGCTGTAAACACATTGAATGCTGAGGTTACATCAATAAATATCCAATAACTAAAAGATAACAAAGCCAGAACCAATAATGCCGGAGTAAAATATCTACTGATGCGATCGGTAATTGATTTATGCTGTTGTTCTACCCTTTTTTGAAAAACGTCGTTACTCCACAATTGCGTCAAATAACTTTGTGAAACCGAAAAAAGCACTTCCATTTCGATCACTTTTCCCACTTGTTTACCACCTGCGAATATTTTATCACCCGATTTTTTTTCAATTTGAACCGCTTCACCCGTTACAAAACTATAATCAATAGCTGCTTTTTCTGAAATTAATATACCGTCTACGGGTAGTAATTCTTGGTTTCGAATTAACAATCGATCCCCTTTTTCAATGTCATAAACCGAAACAGATTCTTCTAACCCATTAGGCAATATTTTAGTAATCGCAATGGGAAAATAGGATTTATAATCGCGTTCAAATGACAAAAAATCATAGGTTTTTTGTTGGAATAATTTTCCCAATAGCATGAAGAATATTAATCCAGACATGCTATCAAAAAAACCTTGTCCAGAGCCCAAAATAATATCAACCGTACTTCGGATGAACATGACCACGATGCCTAAAGCAATAGGAATGTCAATATTTAGTAATTTTGATTGTATACTTTTCCATGCTGATACATAATATCCTGAAGCCGAATACAAAAAAGTAGGTAACGACAATCCAAAGATTAACCAACGGAAGAAACCCCTGTATTGATTGATCCAAAATTCCTCTACTTCAAAATATTCGGGAAATGACAACAACATGATGTTACCAAAACAGAAAAAAGCAACGCCAATTTTATAAATTAAACTGCGATCAACTTGTTTTTTACCTTCTTCATAGTTTTCTAAACTGATATATGGCTCATAGCCAATGGCACTTAATAGATATACAATATCTTTTAAGGAAGTTTGTGCAGCAGCATAGGTTACACGAACTGTCTTTTCAGGAAAATTAACTTGAGAAGTACTTATTCCTGGTTGAAGCTTTTGTAAATTTTCCAAAATCCAAATACACGAACTACAATGTATATGAGGAATATAGAGTGAAACAATATGTGTTCCATTCTCTTCGAAATCCAATAGTTTTGTAACAATTTCTTCATTGTCTAAATAATCATATTTTCCTTGTATGTCTTGTGGAGTGGCCCCTGGTGCCGATTGAAAATCATAATAACATGATAAATCATGCTGACTAAAAATTTCGTAAACAGTCTTACAACCATTACAACAAAATTTCTTATCATCATAAACAATCTCTTCGTTTTTAGTATATTCAATACCACAATGGAAACAATTTTCTGTATCCATAATTTGCTCATTTTACCTGAAACAAAGGTCTACTAGAAAAGTGAGACAAAATATGATAATTGTCATACAATTTTGTAAATTTGACGCTGAAAAATAATAGCATTTTATGTATGAGTAA
>DALYCS010000195.1:0-2345 GCA_031973615.1 Flavobacterium sp.
AAAATTAAAGTTTGGCACAATTTTGGTTTTTTTAGTTCTCTTTCTGTTTCTTGCAAACCTAAGAATGTCGATCATTACAATCACAGCCATTCCTATTTCCTTTTTATTTACTGCAATTGTTTTTAAATTTTTCATGTGTAAATGTTTAAGTGTTAATGTATAATTAAATAGTTTCAAATAATTCTTCTGTTGATTTTCTTACTTTGGCTAAATGTTGCGTAGCGTCGTCTTCATGACGATAACCCACAGCAGCTACCAGAGAAGCGGCATACCCTTTAGCTGTTAAGCCTAGTATTTCATTGTATTGTTCGGGTAAGAATCCTTCAATAGGAGTAACATCAATTTTTAACTCGGCGGCGGCATTTAATAAGTTGCCCAAAGCCAAATACGTTTGTTTTGAGGTCCAAATGACTTTTTTATCTTGCGGTAAACCCACCAAATTTGATTTCATAAAATCGCCATAGCCTTTCACATCATCTAAAGCGATTCCTCTCGTATGTGCTATGTTTGCTAAATACTCGTCAATGTGTACATCTTGTACATCGGTGTTGTGTGCAAATACTAAAAGGTGAGAAGCGTCAACAATTTGACTTTGTCCCCATGATGCAGGTTGTAACTTGGCTCTTACTTCCGGGTTTTCAATAATGAATATTTTGTACAACTGTAAGCCATAGGAAGAAGCGCTCAAACGAATGGCTTCCTTTAAAAAGGTTAGGTTTTCATTTGATATTTTTTTCGTAGCATCAAATTTTTTGGTGGCGTAGCGCCAATTTTGGTTTTCAATAAAATTGTTTTTCATAGCGTATACATTAATTTCTAAATTTCTCTAATAAGTTATTCAATTGGATCAACTCATTTTCGGTAAGGTTATTCCCAAATTTTTGTTCGTGTGCCTCGACTAATGGATCCAATTGTTCGAGTAATTTCATTCCTTTTGTAGTAATGGTAATTTCCATTTTTCTTCGGTTTTGTGGGCAAATTTCTCGCAAGACCAATTCTTTTGCTAGTAACTTATCTACGAGACGTGTTGTGTTGCTCGTTTTGGCAATCATGCGTTCTTGAATGGTGAACATATTCACCGGATTTCCTTTTTGACCGCGCAATATGCGCAATACATTGAACTGTTCGGCTGAAAGATCAAACGGTTTCAACAGTTCGTTAAATTTATCGGCAATGACATTCTGTGTAAACATTACATTAAGTAAGGCTTTTTTTTCTTGTGCCATTGGGAAAGTGGTTTTTATGATTTCTTCAATTCGCATGTGTAATCTAATATTTGTAGGTACAAATGTAGTATATTTTTTATTTGTATATACAAATGTGTGTTAATTTTTTTATAAAATTTTTAAATTCCAAATTTGGTCGTATTTTTGAAAAAAAAATCACACGATGAACTTAGAACAAAAAGAGTGGTGGAGTCAGTTTTTAAATGACGAACACGGCATTATAATTGATGTACGCACAGAAGATGAATATGAAAGTGGTAAAATTCCTAGTGCTTTAAATATAGATATCTATAAAGGACAAGGATTTGTTTACAGAATAGAAGAGTTGGATAAAACCAAAAATTTCTATGTATATTGTGCGGCTGGAGTTCGCAGTGCAAATGCTTGTGGCGTGATGCAACAATTGGGTTTTGAAAATGTTTTCAATTTGGTAGGTGGTTTTTCCAACTGGGAAGGTCCAACAGACTAATAAAAAAAGATCCGCTTATTAGCGGATCTTTTTTTTATATTATTTCTTATAAAAAGGCATTTTTACCACTTTGGCTTTGATGTCTTTGTTTCGAATTCGAATAAAGATTTCAGAATCAGGAGTTGCAAGGGCAGTAGGCACATAACCCATTCCAATAGCGATTCCTAATGAAGGTGATTGCGTTCCAGAAGTAACAATTCCAACTACCGTACCGTTTGCATCACAAATTTCATAATCGTGGCGAGGAATTCCTCGTTCTACCATTTCAAATCCGACCAATTTGCGCGCTACACCCGCTTCTTTTTGTTGGAGCAAGTTCTCAGCATTGGTAAATTCTTTATCGAATTTAGTAATCCATCCTAAACCTGCTTCTAATGGCGAAGTAGTATCGTTGATGTCGTTGCCATATAAGCAAAATCCCATTTCCAAACGCAAGGTATCACGAGCGGCTAATCCGATGGGTTTGATACCAAAAGCTGCACCCGCTTCAAAAACTTTGTCCCAAATGTATTCGGCATCTTCATTTTTAAAATAAATTTCAAATCCGCCCGAACCGGTATATCCTGTTGCCGAAACAATTACGTTTTGTTTTCCAGCAAAATCACCAATTTGGAACGTGTAATAACCCATATTAGCTAAATCGATAGATG
>DALYCS010000196.1:0-2316 GCA_031973615.1 Flavobacterium sp.
TCGTTAACGTATAAAATTTATACTACCGAAAAGCAAGAATTGGTTAAGATATGCGCTTTGGATGATTTAGAATCTGAGTTAATACCCCACATCAATAACCCGTTTTTATCAGCATTACTATTTACTACTGAAGCTGATATTACGATGAAATTGAATAAAAAACGCGTAGCCAGTATCATCGAACAAGCACCCACATTTAAAAATGCGGATCAAAATTTGATAGACTTCCTAGCAAACAATTAATTTGAAGCATCCGGAAAAATCTTTCCAGGATTCAATATATTATTGGGATCAAAGATGGCTTTAATGCGTTCCATTAACTCCAAATGAACTTTGGAAAAGGCTATATCCATGTAGTTTTTTTGCACGAGACCGATACCGTGTTCGCCCGAAAGCGTTCCTTTCAATCCCACAGTCAACTCGAAAATTTCACGAATTCCTTTTGGTACTTCTTTACGCCAATTTTCATCGGTCATACTGCCTTTGATGATGTTGACGTGTAAATTACCATCGCCTGCATGTCCATAACACACCGATTGAAATCCATATTTTGCACCTATTTCTTTAATTCCTACTAATAATTTTGGTAATTCATAACGGGGTACAACAGTGTCTTCTTCTTTGTAGATGGAATTTGCTTTTACAGCTTCAGCTACTGAACGACGCATTTTCCAAAGGGCATTTTTTTGATCTTCAGTATCGGCAAAGAGCACTTCTTCAATTTCAAATTGTTCCACTACGGTTAAAATTTGTTCGGCCTCTTGCATCAAAATTTCGGGATAATTTCCGTCGACTTCAATTAATAAATGAGCTTGAACATTATCGTGAACTGTAACGTTTAATCCTTCCACAAATTGTAACGACCAATCAATAGCATCACGTTCCATAAATTCGAGCGCACTGGGAACAATACCTGCTCTAAAAATTGCAGAAACGGCTTCACAGGCTTGTTCTGCTTTAAAAAAGGGAACTAAGAGTAAAACATTATTTTTGTTTTGTGGAATTAATTTTAGTACAATTTTGGTTACTATTCCCAAGGTGCCCTCACTGCCAACCATCAGTTGAGTGAGGTTATAACCGGTCGAATTTTTTAGGGTATTGGCTCCGGTCCAAATTACTTCACCAGTGGGCAATACAACTTCTAAATTGAGGACATAATCTTTTGTTACACCATATTTTAACGCACGTGCTCCACCCGCATTTTCGGCGACATTGCCACCAATCCAACAACTTCCCATGCTACTTGGGTCAACTGGATACAACAACCCTTTTTCGGCCACCGCTTCGCGAAGTACTTGTGTAATAACCCCAGGTTCAGTAGTCACTTGTAGGTTTTTTTCGTCAATTTCAATAATGGTATTGAATCGCTCCATGGATATTCCAATTCCGCCATAAATTGATAAAGCACCTCCACTTAAACCCGTGCGTGCACCGATTGGAATTGCCGGAATTTTGTAGGAGTTTGCTACTTTTAAAATTTGTGAAACTTCAGCGGTATTGCCTGGTTTTACTACCACATGAGGTGGAAAACACAAATCTTCCGTTTCGTCGTGACCATAGGTTTTACGGGTAGCTTCATCTGTAAAAAGATAGGAGTGACCCACAATTTTTTCAAGTTCAGTAAGTACTTCAGGATTTAGGTTCATTGGTTTATAATGGATAAAATTTGCTACATTTACAAAATAAAACTATTTTTCTTGAGTAAAAGTAATAAAAAATCTGCACTTTCTGAAATACACGGCGTGGAGCAACCCGAAGTCGTGAGTACGCTAGTTGCTCAACAAATTCAGCAATTTAGAAAGCATCAACCTTCAGCAGAAGATTTAATATCAGGAATTTTACAAGGCGATATAACCGCTTTGAGCCGAGCCATTACGTTAATCGAAAGTACAAATTCTGATCATTTAGCCAAATCAAATGAGATAATTAACGGTTGTTTGCCTCATGCAAATAATTCGGTACGAATTGGTATTACAGGTGTGCCTGGTGTAGGCAAAAGCACCTTTATAGAAGCTTTTGGTATGTACCTAACGTCTATTGGTAAAAAAGTAGCGGTATTGGCTGTAGATCCCAGTTCATCAATAAGCCACGGTAGTATTTTGGGCGACAAAACCCGTATGGAAGAATTGGTTAAAGAAAAGAATGCGTTTATCCGACCAAGTGCCTCGGGTGATACCTTAGGTGGAGTGGCAAGAAAAACAAGAGAAACTATTATTTTGTGTGAAGCTTGTGGATTTGATACGATTATAATAGAAACCGTTGGAGTAGGTCAAAGCGAAACAGCTGTTCATAGCATGGTTGATTTCTTTTTGTTGT
>DALYCS010000197.1:0-1129 GCA_031973615.1 Flavobacterium sp.
CAACTGATTTAGCATCTCCATTTAATAGTTCTTTTAAACCATTATAGTTTGTTAATTTTGAGTTGTCAAATATTAGCCTAGCCGATACAGCTGGGTTTATTTTTTGAATAGCTTCAGGCAAAAACTGTTTGGGCGATTTTGTTGCGTACAAATGGATTAATTGTTCAAAAACTTTTTCGTCAACTGTAGCACTATAATCTTTATACAAACCCTCAAATCCAGCAATTAGATTGTTTTTTCTATCGGTAAATGCTTGATCACCTTTGGAGTTATACACTTGTTCTAATTGATACAAACGGTAGCCAAATGATAAGATTTCAGAATTTCTCAAGACAACTTCTGTAAAGTAATCTTTAGCAATGGCATACGGTTTAATTTCGTTGTAGTTTTTTTCAAAATCGCTTAAAAGCGTTCCGTATTCAGATTGTTTCCCTGCTTTGTTGACTCTTTCTTGAAATTTTTTCTCGAAATCCTTTTTAAGGGCAACAGCATTTGATTTTTTTAATCCTTTCGTTTCACCAATCCATTTTTTCCAATAGTTTGCCACTCCTGCATATTTAGAAGCGTACTGAATTTTAATGGCATTGTCTTTTCTCATGAATCCGTCTTGTACTTTCAATGCAGCATCACGAATTTCAATTTTTGCAGGATTTAGATCGTTTACAATTTGTTCTACGGCAAACGAGGGTAAATATTCTTGTGTTCTTCCAGGATAACCCATTACCATTGTGAAATCATTCTCTTGAATGCCTTTTGCAGAAATAGGGAAAAAGTGTTTGGGTTGGTAAGGAACATTGTCTATAGCATATTCAGCTGGGTGATTGTTTTTGTCTGCGTAAATTCTAAACAAAGAGAAATCTCCGGTATGGCGAGGCCAAACCCAGTTGTCAGTATCCGAACCAAATTTCCCAATGGAGCTTGGTGGGGCTCCCACTAAACGGACATCTTTAAAAGTTTCTGTAACAAATAAAAGGTATTGATTTCCGTCATAAAAAGTGCGAATCATAGCTTCTTGCCAAGCTTCTCTTGGGAAACTTTTGCTTAGTGCGGCCATGTTTTGTTGAATTTTCTTTTGCTTTTCAATTTCGGTTGCAAGACCGGTTACTCCTTCAAAAATTTTAGTAGTAAC
>DALYCS010000197.1:1139-2309 GCA_031973615.1 Flavobacterium sp.
TGATAAAGGTTACCGTTAAATCTTTGTTTGGTAACTCATCGGACATTTTATAAGCCCAAAAACCGTCGGTTAAATAGTCATGTTCAACCGTAGAATGACTTTGAATGTTGTCATAACCACAGTGGTGATTGGTTAGTAAGAGTCCTTTTGAGGAAATCATTTCTGCTGTACATCCACCATCAAAATGGGGAACCGCATCTTTTAAACTGGAAGTGTTGACCGAATAAATATCATCGGCACTAATTTTCATTCCCAAAGCTTTCATTTCCGCTTCATTGGAACCTTTTAATAAGCTAGGAATCCACATACCCCCTTGCTGAGCAAAGTTTGGTAAAACAAATAAAACAAGTAATATTCTTAATAATTTCATGGTACTGTAATTAATTTAATAGGCACTATTTAACGTTGGCAAGATACAATTTTGTCCCTTTTTTTCATAAAAAAAATCCTCATGTTATTTTCATGAGGATTTCGGTTTATTTTTTTGCAGATTCTTTTAATTTTTTAGCTCCTTGTTCTACTTTTTCGGCGCCTTTAACTAATAATTCTTTGGCTTTTTCACCTACTTTTGTGGAATCAATAACTGCTTTAGCTTTTAATTTTACCGAATCTATGGATTCTTTCATATCGGAAGAAACCGCTTCAGAAGCTACTTTTACTTTTTCTTTTGTTTCTTGTTTGCAAGCAAAACCAAAAGCGGCTATTGCAAATACTGCGATTATTTTTTTCATAATGACAAGATTAAGTTGTTTGAAGTAACTCTAGCAAAAGAGATGCCAAAACGGCGTCTCAAATGGAAATTTTACGCAGAAAAGGTTGCCACTTCTTTATCAATTTTATTGACCAATCCTACTAGTACTTTTCCTGGGCCAACTTCCGTAAAACTGGTAGCACCATCCGTTATCATTTGTTGTACCGATTGGGTCCATTTTACGGCTCCTGTTAATTGTGAAATTAAATTTTTCTGGATGTCTGCGGGATTAGTAACCGCATTTGCAGTTACGTTTTGATAAACTGGACAAGAAGGTGCGGCGAAAGATGTTGCCTCTATAGCTGCAGCTAATTCTGCTCTTGCAGGTTCCATCATAGGAGAATGAAACGCTCCGCCTACAGGTAAAATTAAAGCACGTTTGGCACCTGCTTCTTTCATTTTTTCGCAGGCAATTTCTA
>DALYCS010000198.1:0-2278 GCA_031973615.1 Flavobacterium sp.
AGTAATCATCAGGCACCGTTAAACGTTTTGCAATACCCACCGATAAAGATGTAATATTAAAACTTTGATTTCTTGTAACATCTCGTGTTGAATAGTTGTATAAAAATTGTTTACTGTGCGATATAGAGGTGGAAAAACTAATTGGTTTTTTACCCCCAAACCATGGCTCAGAAAACGATAAACTATAGGTTTGAAAATAGGAACTTCCTTGTAAACGCAAAGACATTTTTTGACCATCTCCCATTGGCAATGGTTTGTATGCCGATTTTTTAAACATATTTCTCGCCGAAAAGTTGTTGAAGGAAAGTCCTAATGTTCCAATAAATCCACCACCACCGTAGCCTCCTTGTAATTCAATTTGACTGGCTCCTTTTTCAACAACATTATATTCGATATCTACTGTACCCGCTTGTGGATCCACATTTTTAAAATCAGGTTTGATAGCTTCAGGATCAAAGAATCCCAATTGGCCAATTTCACGAATCGAACGAATTAAATCTTCTTTACTGTATTTTTGACCCGGTTTTGTGCGTAATTCTCTATAGATGACATGGTCGTTTGTTTTATCGTTCCCAACAACAGTGATTTTATTAAAGTACGCGATTGGTCCTTCTGTAATTCTAATTTCAAAATCAATGGTATCGTTCACTGTTCGAACCTCTACTGGATTAATGTTAGAGAACAAGTAACCGTTGTTTTGGTATAAATTGGTTATGTCTTCACCATCAGGTTTTGTTTGATCGGCAATTCTTTTTTGTAAAATGGTTCCGTTATATACATCACCTTTTTTAATACCTAATAGGGCATTAAGTTGGCGATCTGTATAAATTGTGTTTCCTAGATAACGAATGTCACCAAAATAGTATTTTTGACCTTCTTCTAAATTCACTTTAATAGCAATAGTGTTATTGGATTTGTCGTAAGTAACCGAATCGGTGATAATTCGTGCATCTCGAAATCCTTTTTCTTTGTATTTATCAATTACAGCAGCAAGATCTTCTTTATATTTTTCTTTAATGTATTTGGATTTTTTAAAGAGTCGGAGCGGATTGCGTTGTTTTGTGTTTTTAAATGTTTTTTTCAGGGAAGCATCGGATACTTTTGAATTGCCATCAAATACGATACTTTTTACTTTTACTTTTTGGCCTTTATCAATAAAAACAACCATTTTTACATCTGCAAAAGCAGAATCTTGTATGGTGTTAATGACTACTTTAGAATTGTAGTATCCGTCTTTTTTGTATTTATTTTCTAAATAATTTTTAGTGGTAGTAAGAAAATTTTCGTTTACAATTTTACCTTTTTTAAGGTCGGCTTCTTTAATTAATTCTTCCGCTTTCCCTTTTTTAACCCCTTGGATTTTAACAGCTCCTAATTTTGGAAGTTCATTGATGTTCAATTCTAAAAAGATACTATCCCCTTCAATTTTATTTACGTAAAAATTTACATCCGAAAACAAGCCCAACTTCCATAATTTTTTGATAGCTGTACTGATATCTTCTCCTGGCACCATTATCGATTGCCCTTTTTCCAATCCAGTAAACGTGGTTACCGTTTGAGTATTATAGCTGATTTTTCCTGTAATGTCTATTTTAGCTAAAATGTATTCTTTTCCGTTTTCAAGTTTAGTTTCTTGAGCAAAAAGGGAGCTGCTATTTAATAAAATAAAAATTGAAAGTAATTGTATTCCTTTTTTAAACATTTTTTTCGGGTATAATTTGTTCGCTTGTTTTTCCAAATCGGCGTTCTCTTTTTTGATAACTAATAATTGCTTCATATAAATGGTCTTCTGAAAAATCGGGCCAAAGCACTTCAGTAAAATAAAACTCAGCGTAAGCGATCTGCCATAACAGAAAATTACTAATGCGATGTTCGCCACTGGTTCGTATTACCAAATCTACATCGGGTAAATTGTGTGTGTAAAGATGCTGATTAATAATGGATTCGTCAATAGCCTCTTCAGAAATTATATTATTTTTAACGTTGTTGCTTATTTTTTTAACAGCCTGTATTAACTCTTCTCTGGCGCCATAACTGAGCGCTAAAGTGAGTGTCATTCTAGTGTTTTCAGCTGTTTTTTGAATAACTTCTTGTAATTCTTTTTGGACACTGGCAGGTAAATTTGTTAAATTACCAATAGCGTTTAATTTGATGTTGTTGGACTGTAATGTTTTGATTTCTTTCTTTAAAGATGAAATTAAAAGTTTCATCAAAGTCTCTACTTCTAGTTTTGGACGGTTCCAATTTTCGGTTGAAAAGGCATAGAGCGTAAGGTTTT
>DALYCS010000199.1:0-1457 GCA_031973615.1 Flavobacterium sp.
ATCTGCAATCCTAAAAAAGAAGATGCAATAAAAAACAATAAGGTTCCAACAATGGCCCAAATGAGAAATTGCAAGATACCCGCTAGGGAGTTTCCAATAATTTTTCCCATCATCAATTGATAGGGTTTTACGGAAGAAATAATAATTTCAATAATTCTTGAGGTTTTTTCTTCTATGACACTGCGCATTACAAAATTGCCATATATTACGATAAACATCATGATTAAATAACCAAAAAAACCTCCAATCGCCACTTTGATTTCATTCAAGCCTTTTAAACTTTCTTCACCCGAAAATTTAGATAATTGTAAGGAAGAATCTGCTGTTGCCGCTTCAATTTTTTTTGCATCAAAACCCAACACTTTGAAATTATCTTGCGTAATGACCGAATCAATAACATCCTCTACATCGCTTATGAATTCTAAACTCGGACTGTCTTCAGAAATGTAAACAACTTTCTCTTTTAACTCTTGTACTTTGGCTACTTTAGGGATATAAATTAAACCTTCATAACTCGCTAAAGCAGTATCTTTTGCGGTTTTCAAGGGCATTGAAGACAAATCGGTATACTTTGTAAACTTGTCAGATTTAAATTCTTTCTTCAACAAACCCGCTGCATCATGAAGTGCGATTTGGGTAACCGAATCTTTATTCATAGTAGATAAAAATCCGATAAGCACTGCCATACCCACAAATAAAAGCGGACTTAAAAAGGTCATTACAATAAACGATTTATTGCGCACTTTAGCAATAAACTCTCTTTTTATTATTAAGGATAAAACACTCATAATTATTCTGTTACGGTTTGAATGAAAATATCGTTGACACTTGGTATTTTTTCTACAAAATGAGTCACTTGCCCAAAAGCAGTCAAAATAGAAAGCAATTCATTTGAGGCATGTGTTCCCAATTGAACTTCTAGTTTTAAATCCTCATTCAAGGATTTAAAATGAGTTGTACCAAGGGTAAATTTTTGGGTCAATTGAACCATCAATCCTTCTACATCCTTAGTCATTATACCCACTTGAAAGGTATTGGAACGGTATTGCCGTTTTACATCTTCTAATTTGCCTTCGATTAATTTGTTGGATTTATGTATCAACGCAATGTAGTCACACATTTCTTCCACGGATTCCATGCGATGGGTAGAAAATATAATAGACGTTCCTTTTTTATTTAACTCTATAATTTCGTCTTTAATCAAATTAGCATTTACGGGATCAAAACCAGAGAAAGGCTCATCCAGAATTAATAATTTAGGTTCGTGTAAAATGGTTACAATAAACTGAATTTTTTGTGCCATTCCTTTGGACAATTCTTGAATTTTTTTATCCCACCAACCTTCAATTTGAAATTTTTCAAACCAATATTTTAGCTGTTTTTTGGCTTCAGAAAGAGGCATTCCTTTGAGTTGGGCTAAATACAAACACTGTTCACCAACTTTCATGGTTTTATAC
>DALYCS010000199.1:1467-2273 GCA_031973615.1 Flavobacterium sp.
ATGTTCGGGTTTTAAGGGCTGACCATCTAACAAAATCGTACCGCTATCGGGCATCGTAATTTGATTGATGATACGAATTAGGGAAGTTTTCCCTGCGCCATTAGGTCCTAAAAGTCCGTAAATACTTGCGGAAGGAACCTGTAATGAAACATTATTCAGAGCGGTATAGTCGCCATATTGCTTCACTACATTTTGTACTTCTAAAATAGTGCCCATACAATTGTAATTTTTATTCTATAATTAGTAGTAGTAACCTCATTATTGTTACAAAAAAACCCATCCTTTACTACAAATGGATGGGGATTTATTTTGAAATTTAGAAATACTCAAGAGTTACCAAAATGAGCACTGCTATTTATATCTTATAAGTTATGAAAACATATCTTTTACTTTCTCAAAAAAAGATTTATCCGATTTTTCCGGTTTTGGAATAAAATTTTCATCGGTTAACATTCTTTCAAAAAATTGTTTTTGTTCGCTATTCAAATTTTTAGGTGTCCAAACATTTACATGAACGAGTAAATCTCCGTTCCCGTATGAATTCAAACTCGGAATACCTTTACCTTTTAATCGCAAAATTTTACCCGATTGAATTCCTTCTTCGAGTTTTATGCGCACTTTACCTGAGACCGTTTCAATGTCTTTTGAAACCCCAAGGGCAGCTTCGGCAACACTTATATAAAGATCATAATGAAGATTTTCACCTTCACGCTTTAAGAATTCGTGTTCAATTTCTTCAATGGCAACAATTAAATCACCAGGAATACTATTACTACCAGGTGCTTCGTTTCCTTTATTTGCTACTT
>DALYCS010000200.1:0-2222 GCA_031973615.1 Flavobacterium sp.
ATTGTCTGATGCAATAATTAAACCTTCTAAAATATGGGCTCTTTCTTCTGCTTTACGTAAATCATATTGTGCTCTACGAACCACAACATCGTGACGGTGTTCCACAAAATAATGAATCAAATCTTTCAGATTCAACATTTGTGGACGGCCTTTTACTAAAGCAATATTATTGACACTGAACGACGACTGCAGTTGTGTGTATTTATATAAAGTATTCAATACAACATTCGGTACAGCATCACGCTTCAATTCGTATACAATACGCATTCCATTACGATCCGATTCGTCTCGGATGTTGGATATACCTTCAATTTTCTTATCGTTAACTAAATCAGCCGTTTTCTTAATCATTTCGGCTTTGTTCACTTGATATGGAATTTCGGTAACAATAATTGCTTCTCTACCGTTTATTTCTTCAAAGCCAACTTTAGCACGAATTACGATACGACCTCTACCCGTTTTAAAAGCTTCTCGCACACCTTCATAACCATAAATGATTCCTCCAGTTGGAAAATCTGGAGCTTTGATGTGTGTAATTAATTCATCAATTTCAATATCATTGTTGTCAATATAAGCTAACGTTCCATCAATTACTTCTGATAAGTTATGTGGGGCCATATTTGTAGCCATCCCAACAGCAATTCCCGATGCACCATTAATTAATAAGGTAGGAATTTTTGTAGGCATAACCGTTGGTTCTTGTAACGTATCGTCAAAATTCAATTGAAAATCAACCGTTTCTTTATCAATATCAGCCAACATTTCTTCAGATATCTTTTTCATTCGGGCTTCCGTATAACGCATTGCTGCAGGACTATCGCCATCAACCGAACCAAAGTTACCTTGACCGTCTACCATCAAATAACGCAAACTCCATTCTTGAGCCATACGAACCATAGCATCATATACTGAAGTATCACCATGTGGATGGTACTTACCTAAAACTTCTCCAACAATCCTAGCCGACTTTTTGTGGGCTCTGTTCGAAAGAACTCCTAATTCATACATTCCGTATAAAACCCTACGGTGTACTGGCTTTAAACCATCTCTAACATCAGGAAGTGCACGCGACACAATAACAGACATCGAATAATCGATGTACGCTGATTTCATTTCTTCCTCTATGTTAATAGGAATTAACTTTTCTCCTTCTGACATAAGTATTTATATTAAAATTATAATTAGTACTAAAACGTGCTAATATATAGCTTTTTGAAATTTTACAACACCTTTTTTTAAATTAATTTAGAAATTTTATTAACAATTTTGTTTTCAAATTGCTCATAAATCATACAGAATTTTCTTTTGTTTTTCAAATATTTTTTGTCATTTAGCGATATGATACAAACATCAGGTATAGTTTTTGCTATTCCCCTTTTGTTTTGCTACTTTTACTAATATTTATAACGGCAGTATGGACGATAATTTTTCACCTAGAGTTAAAGATGTAATTTCTTACAGTAAAGAAGAAGCCTTGCGTTTGGGCCATGATTTCATTGGAACAGAGCATCTTTTATTAGGCATTCTCCGCGATGGAAACGGAACTGCTATCAGCATTTTAAACAATTTAGCTGTCGATTTTTCGCACTTACGAAAAAAAGTAGAAATATTGAGTCCAGCAAATCCCAATGCCATTCAAAATATCGAAAAGAAAAATTTGTTGCTCACCCGTCAGGCTGAACGCGCTTTAAAAACCACCTTTTTAGAAGCAAAATTATTCAACAGTTCTGAAATTAGCACAGCCCATTTGTTGCTTTGCATACTAAGAAACGAAAATGATCCCACTACAAAATTACTGCACAAAATTAAAATTGATTACGAAACGGTTAAAGAACAATATACGGCTATGATGACAAACGAAGAGGATTATATCGAAAATTCGCCAAAAGCAGAATCTTTCAATGACGATAACGGACAAGATGACAGCCTAAAAGATACTGGTTTCAACTCCCCTTCATCAGCTAATAAAACCAATAAAAAATCAAAAACACCTGTATTGGATAATTTCGGTCGCGATTTGACAGAAATGGCAGAAGAAGGCAAGTTAGATCCCGTAGTAGGTCGTGATAAAGAAATCGAACGCGTGTCACAAATTTTGAGCCGCAGAAAGAAAAACAATCCGTTGCTTATCGGTGAGCCAGGCGTTGGTAAATCAGCTATTGCAGAAGGATTAGCCTTGCGCATCATCAAAAAGAAAGTATCTAGTAATCTTTTCAACAAGC
>DALYCS010000201.1:0-2173 GCA_031973615.1 Flavobacterium sp.
AAAATAGGGTTTTTTTTATGTCTATTTTGGCCGTTTCGGCACGAACAAATTCAGGGATAAATAGTATTTCTTTTGGATGTTCGTATTTTTCGAGCGGTGCAAAGTAATTTTTAGAAACTTCAAAAGGCTCCCCTTCAATAACCAAAACAACTTTATGTCCTAATTTTTCGTCGGGTAATCCAGTAATAAAAAAAGGGGTGTTAAATTGGCTGTATAACTTTAATTCCAATTGTTCTGGAAAAATTTTAATTCCACCACTATTGATTACATGATCATAACGTCCAATCCATACAAACGAATGGGGTGATACAAGCTCTACAATATCATTAGTTTTAATGTCAGCGTCTGAAATTAAAGGTGCCCTTATAATCAAACAACTACGTTCATCAACAGCTATTGCAACATTGGGTAAAACCGAAAAATGATCGTCTCCTACTCTTTTGGCAGCAATATGAGTAATGGTTTCGGTCATTCCATACGTTTCAAATATTTCCGAGTCAATTAATTGTAAGTCTTCTGAAAGTACTTTTGAAACAGGTGCACCACCAATAATAATCTTTGCAAACTGCTGTAAACGATTAAAATTATGTTGGACTTGTAAGGGTACTAAAGCTACAAAATCGTATTTTTTTTCTGGCAATAAAGCGTCTAAACTAGATATTGCGGGTATTATATCCAATTCCAATCCAATAATTAAAGCCCGAACCAACATCATTTTTCCAGCCACATAGCGCGCAGGTAAACAAAGTAAGGCTGTGTTACCCGAATGCAAATTAAAGTACTCGGCAGTAGCTAATGCAGAGTGTACCATGGCCTGTTTGGAAACGGTAATAACTTTAGGAGTACCTGTTGTTCCTGAAGTTTTCAATTGAAGTGTGTCGGCAGTATCCAACCACTCCAACAAAAAGTGACCGATTTCTTTTTCATTGGGCGCACCTTCTTTGCTGTAACAATAAGCCAAATCATATAGGCCTTCTTTATCTAAAGCAATTCCATTTATTCTAAAGCAAGGATGTATCTCTCGGAAAGTTGGTTTCATATCGTTACAAATTCTCAGTTTGCGATTTTGAACCCAGTAGTTTATCCTTCCAATTACTCCATTTGTATATTTTGGAGAAAAAGTATCCTAATAGCGGGAATAAAATCAACACGGGAATAAATACTTCAAAATTGATCGAAGGCTCTGAAATGTCTTTAAAAATAGAAGGTGTTTGAAAAACAGTGAAATCACTTGTTACCAATAATGAAGCTACCATGTTGTTTGCAGCATGAAAACCTAATGCCAATTCAGTTCCTTCATCCATCAAGGTAATAATCCCTAAAAACAATCCTGTTCCAATGTAATACACTAAAATAAGATATCCCATTTTTTCTACCTCAGGGTTAAAAATATGCATGGTTCCAAAGATAATCGATGTCATGAGTAACGGAAACCACTTATTTTGAGCTAAATTATAGAATCCTTGCATTAAATACCCTCTAAAAACCAATTCCTCAGTTGTGGTTTGTATGGGCATTAAAACAATAGTAATACAAAATAACAAAAAAAATGGTAACGGTTTAAATTGCCATATAATAGTATCAGAATCTATTAAATACGTAATAAAAAAAGCAATTATTGATACTATTGACCAAACAACAAAAGAAAGAAAAACACGTTTCCAATCAACATTTGTTCTCGATGTGATGATGGTAATAAATTTTTGATGGTGTAATTTTTCAACTACCACATACAATCCAACAAAAGCACACACAAAACTGAATAGTGATAATACTAAAACAAGGTTTGCATCCAAAATTTGATACATCTCATCCATAGTTTGAGGCGTTTTATCGGATAGCAACATAGCTACTGACAAAGGAATTTGACCCAGTAATGCAGCTAAAAACACCACAAACGAACCGCCTAAATATTTAAAGAAATTCAAAATTATTACTAATGAATCGGTTTCTTTTTGAAAAGCTTGTTTAATAAACATAATGAATAGTTTACATTTGTACCAGAATTGAACAAAAATACAAAATGATTACCATTTACCATAATCCAAGATGCACCAAATCTCGTGAGTGTTTGTTCGCTCTTGAAAAGATTAATAAACCATTTAAAATACGCACCTATTTGACCGACCCATTTTCAGAAACGGAATTGAAAGATGTCATTCATAAATTAGGC
>DALYCS010000202.1:0-2101 GCA_031973615.1 Flavobacterium sp.
CCTCAAAACTGATAATCAATAACGAAGATTCAGAAGACTTTGCTATCGAAAAATTTCCTGTAGTTGAAGTATTTGTTGATATTATTGTGTTTTGCCACATGACATTTGCACCACTGATGGGTTGCTTATTTTCATCTATGACAATACCTTTTATGGTTTCTTGAGCCGTTGTCACAAACGTAACAAAGCATAACAAGAACGCTATTTTATTAAACATGTTGAATGGGTTTAATGTTAAAATTCAGTGATTTACAGAATAAAAACAAAAAACTTAAGCATAGAAAACAAATTGACAATGGAGTTTGTAGAGCGGTGGTGGGTTTGACTCGCAACAAAAATACAAGGAAGAATCCGTTACACTTTCATTTCCAAAATGAAATAAAATAGAACGATTTATTGGTGTAACTACCCACCCTTCAATGTCTAATTGTGGTGTTTTAAACTCAATTGTATCAGCTTTCTCGGAAACTTTAATTACTTTGTTGGAACAGCAAGAAGTATGTGAAAAAGTTTCTGCACAACAAGCATCTTCATTTTGAGAAACGCAAGGTTCGTCTTTTTGCAATTGAAAAGAAATCGATGCAATTTTATCGTGGCAATAATGCACCGACAAAGTCAAACCTAAATTGGCTAGCAAAATAAGTGAGGCTAAAAAAAGGCTGATTTGTTTTCTACAATGCATTGTGCAAAATTACAAATTATTTTGATCGGTATTGCAAATAAAACGCCGGAACAAACAACAGTAATAAAATTGGTTGAATTAAAAAACGCCGTACATAGAATAAGACCATATAATTTGGAGGATCTAACAAAAATAATACTCCAAAAAAAACGAGCAGCAAAACCATAAGTACCAAAACATACAATTGTGTCGAAAACCACAATATTTGTTTTTGTTGGAATACACTATAAAGTATGGCTAAGGATAATATAGTATTTAGAGAATATCGAAAAATTAATCCTATCAAAAGAGGTATGGTCTCAAATATTGGCAAAGGACTATTTTTAAAATCACTTTTAAAAAACACCAAAAAAGGGTCATAAAAAAGCGTGTCTTCAAAAGCTCTGATTAACACCAATCCAACAATTGAAAGTACTAATACAATACCCCTAACTTTATTATTTAGTCCTTGCTTGAACATAACCTGAAAATTTAGTTACCCATAAAATCCATAGCAAAAAAACAGCGCCATAAATGATTAATGGAAATAGTGTACCATGCAGTAGTGTACCATATTGTTTGTAATGATACAAAGCAAAACACAAGAATGCAATTCGAAAACAATTGAGCACGTGCAACACAAAGAGGCCAATCAATATATAAAGCACGGTTTTTTTCCATTGGGTCGAAAAAGCAAATATAAAGGCAGCAAATAATATCATCACACTAAGTGCATTACAACCTTCAACTACTCTTGCCACATATTTACCTTTATAGATTATTTGGACAGCGGGTTGAAATTGATGGGATTGCATATTGATATCGTCTGTAAAAACACTCATAACTTGAACCGCCTGTGAAGCTACTAATTTGGTAAAACCATCCAACTCATTCTTCTTCCCATCAAATTGACCCAAATACAAGTTATATAATGCCGAAAAAGCAATGAAAAAAAGTAAAAACTTTGCTAAAAAAGTAAAGAAAATTTTATGTTGGCTAAAGCTATTTTTCAAGATGTGTATTTTTAACAAAAATATAGATTTTTTTATTGCTTAGAATAAATACTTTTGTAAAAAAAGAAAAATGCCTTTTGAAAATTTAAAACGTTTAGTTTCCGAAATTGTAACCAAAGACGAAACGACTAGAAATGAAAAATTAGCCACCATTTGCCAATTGCTTAGTGATTCGGTATCTTACTACAATTGGGTAGGTTTCTATTTTGCTAATCACGAAACAAAAACTTTACACTTGGGACCCTATGTAGGGGCTGCAACAGACCACACAGTGATCCCGTTTGGCAAAGGAATTTGTGGTCAAGTAGCGGTTTCGAATTCCAATTTTGTAGTACCTGATGTATCGGCACAGGACAATTACATAGCATGTAGCTTTACAGTCAAATCAGAAATTGTTGTCCCTCTTTTTGTGGATGGTATTAACATT
>DALYCS010000203.1:0-2075 GCA_031973615.1 Flavobacterium sp.
TCCCATAAAGAACCAGTTGGCTTGGTATCCAAAGTGATCAATAAGTGTCATGCCGGTTTTTGCACTTAAAATGTGCGCCATACTGTAGGTCATGGTAAAAATTGCCATATAGCGACCTTCGTGTCCTTTTGGGGCGCGACTCATGGCAAAGGAATTGGAGAATGGAAAGGCAAACATTTCGGCAAAAGTCATGAATAACATCATGACGATTAAAATGCCTACCCAATTGTTTACAAGTAACAAAAACATACTAATGGTCATTAATAATCCGCCCAAGTTAACAAAGAAAACGAGCACGCCATTGAAGGTTAGGAGCAGACCTGTCTGAAGTTCAGATAAGTTAAATTGCTCTTTATGATATAAAGGAATCGTGGTGAACAATTGGAAAAACATAATGCCTGAAATCAAGCAAATCATTAAGAAAATCCAAAAGGGTCCGTCTTTAAATACAGAATGCGTTAGCACCTCTCCCGGATGTTCTTTATCGGTGTAAGCCGATTTTTTCTTTTCTTTTACTTTTGCCCAAAAAATGAGTATGGCTATGATGCAAGTTGCACCATCTACCCAAAACAAACCTTTGTAGCCCACACTCATAATCAACAAACCGCCCAACGCAGGTCCGGCAGCAAATCCTAAATTGATAGCCAAACGTACCAAGGTTAAAGCTCTAGTTCTATTTTCAGGTTTTGCATAAGCGCCCAATGAAACAAACATGGCAGGTCTAAACATATCGGCGATGACCATTATGAAGAAAATGGCGATCAATAAACCATGATAACTGGTTATTTTTTGCAATACAAAAAAGCCTATACCACTAGTCAGTAAACTAAAAATCATGATTTTATAAAAGCCAATCTTATCGGATAATTTGCCACCCAACCAAGATCCTAGCATGGAACCAATTCCAAAACTAACCATTATCCAACCTACTTGACTGTAGGAAAAATGCATGGTTCCAGCACGATTGATAAACGTTATCAAAGCTAGGATCCAAATCTCTCTAGAAAATCCTTTGAAGTTGTTGAAATATTTTTGAAGGGCGCGTTGTAGCATACAATTGTTTGAACGGCAAATTTACAAAAGCAGAACCAATTACATTGTGAACTAATTTATATATTTTTGTAAAAATTAGTTTCATGACTAAATTCATCAATTTACATACCCATCAATTTTCAAACGACACTGAGGTAATTGAAGTAGTTAATCAATATCCTTGGACTTTTGATGCTTCGATTCCATTGTATTCAATAGGTATTCATCCGTGGTATATTGACGAGAAACGTATGGCATCTGATTTGGATCGTATTGCAGAAAAATTAATGTTGGCACCATGTTTAGCACTCGGAGAATGCGGACTTGACAAGCGAATTGATATTCCAATGGATTTGCAAGTGATCGTTTTTAAAAAGCAATTAGAAATTGTAAAGCTAACCAATAAACCAATAATTTTGCATTGTGTAGCGGCTTTTGATGAAGTAATTGCCATTAAAAAAGAAATGAAAATTGAAAATCCAATGATCATTCACGGATTTTCAAAAAATGTGCAAGTAGCCCAATCACTTTTGAATAATGGTTTTTATCTTTCTTTTGGAAAATACTTATTGCGTAACCCAGAAATGGAAAAAGTATTTAAATTTGTACCCGAAAATCAAATAGTATTAGAAACGGATACCATTGAAGAACCGATTTATGAAGTGTATGAAAAAGCAGCTTCAATCAAAGGAATTTCAGTACACGAAATGAAAGCTATGGTTTTTACTAATTTCTCAAGAATTTTTAGTTAATCAATTAATCAATTAATCAATTTTACGATCCAACAAGTAGTATGACAAAGTGGAAAGAACGAGCGGTTTTATTATTTAAAGAAGAAGGCATTCAAAAATTAGAAAATGCCAATGTTTTGGTTGTCGGTTTGGGTGGTGTAGGTAGTTTTGCTGCCGAATTTTTAGCTAGAGCTGGCGTAGGAAACATGACTATTGTAGACGGCGATGTTGTGGATATCACCAATATCAACCGTCAATTGCCGGCTTTACATAGTACGGTGGGAGCTCCTAAAGTCACTATTGTTGGTGATC
>DALYCS010000204.1:0-2062 GCA_031973615.1 Flavobacterium sp.
AAGATAAATTCCGAAGAAATTGTTGTCTAGAATGTTGTTTTCAATTTTTACAAAAGTTCTATCATACACTTTAATTCCGCAAGGATCATCAAGAGAAGCATAACCTGAATTAATGATTTTGAATCCTTTGATGACAACATTATCGGCATTAATTGAAACAACTTCAAACTTGCGTTGACCATCAAGAATTGGAAAACCTTTACCAAGAAAAATAATTTTTTTATTGATTATAATATTGCCTTCTTTATAAACTCCGCTATTTACAACAATGGTGTCGCCATCAACAGCTAATTGAAGAGCCTTCTTGATTTTTTTGACAGATAAGTTGCTTCCTACTTGAATGGTTTTAGCATTTGAAATAGAAAATAGGAGTGAAAATAATATGCAGATTAATTTCTTCATTTGTAAGAATCGTAAACTTGTTGCCAAGTCATAGGTTCAGCATTTAATTTGGTTTGGAATTCTTTTTGCTCTTTATCAGATGAAAATGCGGCAAAATTTCCACGCATTGGAGAATTGATTGTTCCTCCTTTTAGAAAAAAACTTTTTTCGGCTGCAACTAATTCATTTTCTTTAAAATAATCATTTACAAAAAATACTTTGGAAGGAACTTCACTTGTTTTGTCAAATTGAATCATGCATGCTACATCATCAAACTTGTAATATCTACCTTTTTGAGTGATTAATTCTGCACCAAATTTTCCGTTTGCGATTGTCATTTTACAAAAATCACAGGAATCAGAATTTAGTTTAATTGGTTTTGATTCGTTAGAATTGCAAGAAACTAAAGCAAAAAAAGAAAATAATAATAAAATAGATTTATAGATTTTATTTTTAAACCACATAGAAACATAGTTTTAGAAATGAATAATAAGACGTTTTACTTTTCATAGAAATTCATAATTGACCGAAATCAAATTTTCTTTTTGGTGAATAAATTATATTCTTTAAAAACGATAAAAAACAACAATAAACCACAAGCTATCAAAAACCATCCACCAATATCTGGAATTGAATACGCTCCAAAGTTCAACAATTGTTTGTATCCAATTAACGGCGGTTGATAAGCCATTCCGGGCACTTTTATAGCCGCATTTGGATCGAGATTATGCCCATATTCATAATTCCATCTGTAGAAATCGATGGCTGCTAAAACTACAAAAAGAATGTAAGAAATAAAGAATGCCAAAACCGCTTTTCTTTTTGCAACAAAAATTAGCAACAAAGAAATTACTGCAAAACCTCCGAAAATATAAGGTAACGCAGTGAATTCGAAAAAGTTTTCGGTATGTAAAGTTGCCATTCCGATGTAGTGATTTAATCCGTTGATGATTTCTACATCGCCACCAATTTTGTTAGCGTGCAATTTTAAAACCAAACCTTCAGGATATTGAGGCGCTTCGAGTTCGATTTGCCACATTGGGACAAAAAGCGAGCCAATAAATAAGATTGAAACAACCAATAATATCACTTTTGATACCATTGAAATTTTAGAAGATTTCATAAAAAATGAATTTAAAAAGGGACAAAAGTTACTTTGTCCCTTTTGGTAAAAATTATTTTGTTTTTGGTAAGTTAGTTCCAACACTCCATGTAAGCGGAACAGAACTTCCTGTAGGAGAAACTCTAATGTAGCCTTGCATTTCTTGATGCAGAGCACTACAGAAATCAGTGCAATACATTGGAAATATACCCACTTTTTTAGGAATCCATTTTAGAGTAGCTGTTTCACCAGGCATGATTAAAAGCTCACCATTATCGGCACCTTTTACTGCAAATCCGTGAGGAACATCCCAATCTTGTTCAAGGTTTGTTACGTGGAAATAGACTTCATCACCTAATTTTATTCCTTCAATATTATCTGGTGCAAAGTGAGAACGGATAGAAGTCATGTAAACATGTACTTGATTTCCTTGACGCGTTACTTTAGCTTCTTTTTCGCCTTTTGCTACAAATGGATGATTGTTTTCTCCGATTTTATAGAACTTTAATTGACCATTATTTCGAATTAAATCGGCTGGTGCTGCTTGTGCATAGTGAGGTTCTCCAATAGTTGGAAAGT
>DALYCS010000205.1:0-2027 GCA_031973615.1 Flavobacterium sp.
AATAGTTGCACATCAATTGCATGAAAAAAGTGAGCGATCCTTAGCGCCAATTATTGAAGTGAATTGCGCAGCCATACCATCTGAATTGATCGAAAGTGAATTGTTCGGACATGTGAAAGGGGCCTTTACTTCGGCAGTTAAAGACCGAGCAGGAAAATTTGAAGCTGCAGATGGGGGAACTATTTTTTTGGATGAAATTGGAGATATGAGTTTGTCAGCTCAAGCTAAAGTGTTGCGCGCTTTGCAAGAAAATGTGATCCAGCGTGTTGGGGCTGATAAAGACATCAAAGTTAATGTTCGTGTAGTGGCAGCTACCAATAAAGATTTAAAACAAGAAATAGAAGCAGGACGCTTCAGAGAAGATTTATACCATCGCTTGGCTGTGATTTTAATCAAGGTTCCTGCGTTAAATGATCGAAGAGAAGATATTCCCGAGTTGATTGCATATTTTGCAGCAAAAATTGCCTCCGAGCAAGGGAATACTACAAAAACGTTTTCAAAGGCAGCACTTTCATTATTACAAAAATATGATTGGACAGGAAATATACGTGAGTTGCGCAATGTGGTTGAACGATTGATAATATTAGGAGGTATTGAAATTTCAGAACAAGACGTGAAACTGTTTGCGAGTAAATAAATTTGGTAAAAGGTGATGGCCAAAAGGTTGCCAATTGCCCTATACCCATTACCATAAAAAACAATGCAATTAAAAAAAATACATACAAGCCTTCAAAATGCACTGATTGAAAACAATTTAATCGAAGCAAATGAAATGCAACAAGAAACGTTTTCGACCATTAAAAGTGGTGTTGATGCGGTAATTCAGTCGCCAAAAAAATCCGGAAAAACTACAACTATTCTAATGAATGTTATTCAACGAATGGAAAAACCGGTAGGTGAAAGTACACGTGCTTTGATTTTGGTTCAGGACAAAGAGAAAGTACTAGAGGCATTAGAGTTGTTCAAAAAGATGAATCATTATACTAATTTGCGCGTCTTTGGGGTGCATGAAAAAGGGGATATGGATTATGATAAAAATCAAATTTCTTTAGGTATAGATGTTTTAATTGGAACCCCCATTCGCATCAATGATATGTTTTCTTCGGCCGGATTTAACATGAATACCATAAAAATGTTTGTGGTCGATGATGTAGAAGAAATGTTGCGTAAAAGAGAAGATTCAATTATTCAACGCCTTTCTATGAGTGCTGAGAAAACACAACGTTTGTTTTTTTGTTCGCAAATAACGGAGCGTGTAGAAATCTTAGCCGATCGAATAATGATTGAACCACTCTTCTTTGAAATGGAAGATTAAAAAAAAATAAATATGGGTATAATGAAAGTTTTTTCGGGGAGTGAAATTCTAGCCGACGCATTGAAATTAAAAATTGAGGAAGTTGGTGTAGAAGTGGTTAAAAAAGACAATTTACAATCGGCTCGTTTGGCCGGTTTTGGCAGTACCGATTTGGCGGTTGAGCTTTTTGTAGATGAACGGTATTATGGAAAAATAAGCCCTGTGTTGGAAGAATTTAGAATGAGCTTGTAAGGAACATCATTATAGGATTAATTGGCTTCTGTTTTACAGAAGCTTTTTTTATTTCCTTTTGGAATCTTAATTGTTTCCTACATGAATTAATCTATCTTTGCACCTTTCAAATTTTTAGTAAAAAGATCTTTTACTTTTTACTTTTAACCTTTTACTTTAAAAAATGATTACAGTTAACGACATAGCCGTAGAATTTGGTGGAACAACGCTTTTTAGCGAAGTAACTTTTGCCATTAATGAAAATGATAAAATTGCCTTAATGGGTAAAAATGGGGCTGGAAAATCAACATTATTGAAAATTGTTGCAGGTCAAAGTAAGCCTACTCGTGGTGTAATTTCGGCGCCAAGTGATGCCGTTATTGCTTATTTGCCGCAGCATTTACTTACATCAGACGATTGTACAGTGATGGAAGAAACGTCTAAAGCGTTTGCTGAGGTATTGGATATGAAGAAAGAAATTGATGTCATCAACGAACAATTG
>DALYCS010000206.1:0-2003 GCA_031973615.1 Flavobacterium sp.
GTGTAAAATGTACGATTGAACAACACCAAGCCAACCGCCGTTCCGAATTCATCATCATCGAATAAAAAATTTTTATCAAAAAGCCCAACTCAATTGAGTTGGGCTTTTTGTTTGTAGTAAAGTGCAGTTTCTTTTATTTCTTATAAAAATTATTATGCTCCACATATTCCCAAACTTTATTGGGCAACATCGGAACAACATTTTTACCGTTTTTAATGCTTTCGCGAATGAAAGTTGAGGACAATTCAATTACAGGCGCACCAATTCTTTGGATTTTCGGATGATTTACAAATTGCTCGTCTATCTCACCTGAATTCACACGTGGATAGACATAAATAGCATGATTTTGTAAAATAACTTCGTAGTTTTTCCACTTGTGCAGCGAGTTCAAATTGTCTTCACCCATGAGTAAAGAAAATTCATGTTTTGGAAATTTTTCTTGTAAATGCGCTAAAGTATTTACGGTATAATTCGGTTGGGGTAATTTGAATTCGATATCGGAGGGTTGAATTTTCGGATAATCTTCGGTTGCCAAATGTACCATATGTAAGCGGTGGTAATCAGCCAACAACGAATTTTTTTGTTTGTGCGGATTGTGAGGGGTAACCACCATCCAAACTTGATCCAAATCGGTATTTTCTGCCATGTGATTGGCAATAATTAAATGCCCAATGTGAATGGGATTAAACGTTCCGAAATACAAACCTATTTTCATTTTTTTAGTAATTAGTAAAGAGTGATCAGTGATTAGCTTTAAGTGTTTTAGAAAAAGCGTTAATCATTTTCGACTCTTCTTCAATTTGATTTAATAATTCTTGAAATAATTCCAAATTAGTAATAAAGCCTAATTCATTCGCAATAATTAATTGTGTTTCTATTTCAAATAAAGAACCTCTTGCGATATCTAAAAAGTGACTAAATGATTTATCTGTATTTCTACCATAACCTTCAGCAATATTTGAAGGAATTGATACAGAAGCTCTTTTTAATTGACTTGAAAGCGCATACATTTCTTCTTGAGGAAAAGTTTTTACAAGTTGATAAACTAATTTTACAATTGTAATTCCTTTTTTCCAGATTAATAAATCTTTGTGTGATTTTATTTCATTCATTTTAAGCTAATTACTAATCACTTTTTACTAATTACTCTTTATTGATGAAATCCTTTACCAATTTGTATGCATCTTCTTTTGCCACATCTAAATCATAATTTTTGATGATGGTGTCAAATTGTGGTGCGGTTGCTAATTCTACTGACGCTTTTGCAATACGCATATTGATTTTGTCTTCGCTCTCGGTAGAACGTTGTTTTAAACGTCTTTTTAATTCATCAACACTGGGGGGTTTTACGAAAACTGCTAATGTTTCGTTTGGAAATTTGTTTTTAATACGCAATCCACCTGCAACATCAATATCAAATATTACGTGTTTTCCCAAAGCCCAGATGCGTTCTACTTCGGTTTTTAACGTACCGTAGAAATTATCGGTATACACTTCTTCCCATTCTACAAAATCTTCCGCTTTGATGTGCTTTTTGAATTCGTCCCAAGAGATGAAATAATAATCTTTTCCATCTACTTCTTCGCCACGAGGCGCTCGCGTGGTACACGAGATCGAAAATTCTAAATTCAAATCGGGTTGGGCTAATAAGTGTCTTACTATAGTGGTTTTTCCTGAACCGGATGGCGCAGAGAATACTAATAATTTTCCTTTTTGCATTGTTTAGTTGTATCGTCTATTTTCTTTATTCTTTTCTCTTTTTTCTTAAAGAACATTCAAAACTTGCTCCTTAATCTTTTCTAATTCATCTTTCATCATTACTACCAATTTTTGCATTTCGGAATGATTCGATTTTGAACCCATAGTATTGATTTCTCTTCCCATTTCTTGGGTAATGAAACCTAATTTTCTTCCGTTAGCTTCTGTTCCATTTAAGGTTTCTAAGAAATAGTTCAAATGGTTGCCCAAACGCACTTTTTCTTCAGTAATATCATATTTTTCTA
>DALYCS010000207.1:0-977 GCA_031973615.1 Flavobacterium sp.
AAGGGATCATCGGAATAGGTAATATCTGGACTTAAGGGGGTTTTGATGATTTTGTTTTCCAAATCGCTTACCCCATTAAACGGGTCGACTAAATCACCAAAATTTGCTGAATTCAATGAAAAAGCTAGCGCATTTATGGTAAAATCACGACGTTCTTGATCGTCTTTTAACGTGCCGTTTTCTACTATAGGGTTACGACTATCGTGTGTATAGGATTCTTTTCGAGCACCCACAAATTCGATATCCATATCATCATAGCGTAACATAGCCGTACCATAATTTTTAAAAACCTGTACTTTGGGATGAAAAGGGATGAGTTGGGATACTTTTAATGCTAATTCAATTCCACTACCGACAGCCAAAATATCGATGTCTTTTTTATGATTTCTGTCTAATAAAATATCACGTACAAATCCGCCAATCACATAACTTTCAAGGTTTAGTTCTTGTGCAGCTTGTGAAATGATTTTGAAAATTTTATTTTCTAAATGTTGTTTGTAATTCATGCTTTAATTTGAAAATTTGAAAATTAGTTTATTTGAAAATTCATTAACTTTCAAATCTTCAAATCTTCAAATTATTATTTTCTAATCACTTTTACCTGACTATCTAAACCTAATTTGATAATCGTAGAAGGATTTTTGCATACTTTATCGTGATGCAAATTTACTACATAGTCTACACCTTTTATAATTTCCGGGCTAATTTCTTTGAAAGTTTTTGGTGTAAACATACCGGATATATTGGCAGAAGTAGAAACCAATGGTTTTTTCATGCGCTCCATGAGTTTAAAGCAAAAAGGTTCGGTTACGATGCGGACTCCTAAAGTTTGGTCTTCTGCGATGATGTTTTTTGCTACATTTCTCGGATTATCAAGGATTAAAGTGGTAGGTTTTTCCGATAAGTCAAGAATCTGCCAGGCCACCTCGGGAATTTCTTTGAAAACATTATACATCATACGTTCTCCATTCAATAAA
>DALYCS010000207.1:987-1968 GCA_031973615.1 Flavobacterium sp.
GTTTCCTCGCGTTGTTTTAAAGCATATATTTTTTGTATGGCCTCTTCATTTGTAGCGTCACAGCCAATACCCCATACCGTATCGGTAGGATATAAAATAATACCACCATTTTTGATTACTTCGAAAGCATTGTGTACTTCGGTATTGATGTCCATGTTACAGATTTAAATAGTTGAAGGCTTTTTCAGCAAATTTATGATTAAGATCTCTGCATTCGTCTAGTAATCCGTCATAAATTACTCCTTTATTCAAATGTTGAAGGGCCTCATCAAAAGTTGAAATAATGGGTTGGTGTTTGAAATCGAAAAATTTCGAAGAATTTGGTATGGCAACCACTTTTTTCCCCAACAACATGGCCCAATACATAGTATGATAGCTGTCGGTTATAATGTTTTCGGAACTGCCAATAAATTGAATCAATTCTTCTAGATTAGTGGTATTCGACGAAGTAGCATAATTTTGATACTTAGTTGTAATGTGTTCTTTTTTGAGCGTGTCTTTATGAAAAACAATACCTACTTCATTAGAAAGGGTAAACTGTTGATCAAAAATAGGGTGCAAACAACTCACACAGGGAACATATTCGCCCGGCATGTTGTAATCTCTGGTTCCAACTAATCCAAATTTATGAATATCAACGTTGTATTTTGAAACTTTTCCATAGGTTTTGGGCGATTTTTCGTTGTGTCCTACACCCCAAAGCACTATTTTTTTTCCTTTTTGAGTTAATTTTTCAAACAGTTGCATTTGCTTATCAAAACCACTGCGATTGAGTAATCCGCCACCGCCAATTATGAGTGACCGATTAGAAATTTCGTTGATGAAATGCGAGCGTACGGCTTTATCTTCACTTTTATAATCAAAAATGTCAAGACTTTTTCCTTTTAATACTTCAAAATAATGATGGGGTGCGCAATAGTAATCCCCAATGTTTTTTTTGTCGATTCGATGAATAGTAACCACATCGTTATTCTGCTGCTC
>DALYCS010000208.1:0-286 GCA_031973615.1 Flavobacterium sp.
CTGCGATGAATAAGATATTTTGGGTATTCACTTCCACAAATTTTTGGTCCGGGTGTTTTCTGCCTCCTTTTGGCGGCACATTCACTACCGTTCCTTCTAATAGTTTCAATAACGCTTGTTGTACGCCTTCTCCCGAAACATCTCTGGTTATGGAAGGATTATCACTCTTACGAGCAATTTTATCAATCTCGTCGATAAAAACAATGCCTCTTTCGGCTTTAGCCACATCATAATCGGCGGCTTGCAGCAAACGGGTTAAAATACTTTCGACGTCTTCGCCCACATA
>DALYCS010000208.1:321-1936 GCA_031973615.1 Flavobacterium sp.
TGGCAATGGTTTTGGCAATGGTTTTGGCTACTAATGTTTTACCCGTTCCGGTTTGTCCTACCATTAAGATATTACTTTTCTCAATCTCAACTTCATCGTCCAATTGCTTTTGCATCAAACGTTTATAATGATTGTAAACAGCTACACTCATTACTTTTTTAGTTTGATCTTGTCCAATGACATAATCGTCTAAAAAGGCACGAATTTCTTTTGGTTTTAGCAGAATTAAATCGGCTGCCAAATTGGTATTCCCGTTTTGTTTTAATTCTTCTACTACAATACCATGAGCTTGCTCAATACACTTATCGCAAATGTGCGCCGTGATACCTGCAATTAATAAATCGGTTTCTGGCTTTTTTCTCCCACAGAACGAACACTCTAATACTTCTTTTGCCATTTGTTTTGGGTTAAAGGTGATGGGCAATGGGTGTTAGGCAAACCTTTTACCTATCACCCATTACTTAACACCTTTTTATTATCTTGTTAATACCTCATCAATCATTCCATACTCTTTGGCCTCAGCCGCTTTCATCCAGTAATCTCTTTCGCTGTCTTTATAGACTTTATCGTAAGGTTGTTTAGAATGTTGTGAAATGATTTCGTATAATTCTTCTTTTAATTTCAGCATTTCTTTCAAGTTGATTTCCATATCGGTTGCAACGCCTTGTGCCCCACCCGATGGTTGGTGAATCATCACTCTTGAATGCGGTAAGGCCGAACGTTTTCCTTCAGCTCCTGCACATAATAATACTGCTCCCATAGAAGCCGCCATACCGGTACAAATAGTTGCTACATCCGGTTTTACAAATTGCATCGTATCATATATTCCTAATCCTGCATAAACACTTCCACCTGGAGAATTGATATAAATACTGATGTCTTTAGAAGCGTCTACACTTTCTAAAAACAATAATTGCGCCTGAATAATATTGGCTACATAATCATCAACTCCTGTTCCCAAGAAAATAATTCGATCCATCATTAAACGAGAAAACACATCCATAGAGGCCACATTCATTTGGCGCTCTTCAATGATATAAGGCGTCATACTGCTTACAATTTTATCGTAATACAAACTGTTTACACCATGGTGCTTGGTTGCATATTTTTTGAATTGCTTTGCCATTTCAAGGGTTGCTCTAGGGTCTTTTCCGTAGTTCATGTTTTGTATAATTTAATATTATTAGTATAAATTCTTTTTGTAACGTAGCGAATAAAAAAGCGCCAAAACTAGTTTGACGCTCAAAGATAATTATTTTTTATGAGAAATTATTCTCCGTACATTGCTTTGATAAATTGATCGTAATTCACGTCTTTTGATTTCGCTTTTACCTTTTCTTTATAAAGGCCTAACATTTTTTCGCCCATTACTTGCTCAGACAAACGTTTTACTTCATCTTGATTGGACATGACACGTGCAACAATTCCATTGATTTCATCTTCTGATGGATTCAATTGGCCAAATTGTGCCATTTGCTTTTTAATGATGTCAGCTGTATGTGCTTTTAAATCTTCAAAAGTGATTTGTAAATTGTTTTCTGCCATTACTTTCCCTTCGATTAATTGGAAACGCAATCCTTTTTCAGCTTTTGCAAATTCTTCTTCTGCTTGTTCA
>DALYCS010000209.1:0-978 GCA_031973615.1 Flavobacterium sp.
ATTGTTAGTTTTGAAGGTTTCGAGACACAACAAATTACGGTTGCGAACCTTACGAATTTGACGATAGTACTCAAAGAAATTAATAGTTTGCAAACGGTTACAGTTTCAAAAACCAAAAAAAGTACCGAACATTCTTTGTTTAAAGTGGCCAATGTACAAACCATGGGACATCAAGAGCTTTTGAAAGCTGCCTGCTGTAATTTGTCTGAAAGTTTTAGCACCAATCCTTCAATTGATGTTAATTTTTCGGATGCAATTACCGGAAATAAACAGATAAAAATGTTGGGATTAACAAGTCCGTATATTTTAATAGCTGAAGAAAATATTCCAGCTATTCGCGGGGCTTCTCAAGCTTATGGTTTGTCGTTTGTGCCAGGCACTTGGGTAGAAAGCATCCAAATTACAAAAGGAGCAGGTAGCGTAATTAATGGCTATGAAAGTATTTCGGGCCAAATAAATTATGAATTATTAAAACCGGCAAATGATATTCCATTTTACTTAAATCTATACGGTTCGCAAGACAGTCGCTTTGAATGGAATTCTCACTTCAATCAAAAAATTTCAGATAAATGGAGTACAACTTTATTCTTGCATGCTAATACAAGACAAAGCAAAAATGACATGAATAAGGACGGATTTCTAGACAATCCATTAGGTAAACAAGTCAATATATTAAATCGTTGGCAATATAATGACGTCGAAAAGGGCTGGGTGAGTTTTACAAATCTTCGCTATATGAAGGATGAAAAACAAGCAGGAGAAGTGAATTTCAATCCAGCTACCGATCAATTCACCACTAATACTTGGGGAAGTGAAGTAAATACCGAAAAAATTGAAATTTCAAACAAATTGGGGTATGTGTTTCCAGATATGCCCTATCAAAGTTTTGGTTTTCAAAATTCATTTCAATCCCATCGGCAAGATTCTTATTTCGGTTTGAATCAATACGATGTGCATCAAAAAAGTTTTTATTACAAT
>DALYCS010000209.1:988-1902 GCA_031973615.1 Flavobacterium sp.
ACGAAAAATAAGTTTACTACAGGAATCAATTTTGCATATGATCGATACGATGAATTGGTAAAAGTGAGCTTTGATCAAGATTTTTCAAGAATTGACAATTCATTTGGAGCCTTTTTTGAATATACATTTGACAATTTAGATAACTTTAGTTTGGTGGCTGGAGCAAGAGTGGATCATCACAATCGATTGGCTACTTTTTTTACACCCAGGTTACACCTGCGCTACAATCCGTGGGATAATGCAGTTTTAAGGGCTTCTATTGGCAGAGGCAAACGAGCTGCAAATATTTTTGCCGAAAACCAACACTTATTTGCTTCTGCAAGAGATTTTTCAATTCGTAGTTCTAATGGTAATTTATATGGATTACAAGCAGAGATTGCATGGAATTATGGTGTTAGTTTTATCCAAAAATTCAAGCTATTCGAAAAAAGTGCTGAGGTAATATTAGATTACTACGTAACCGATTTTCAAAATCAAGCTGTTGTAGATGTAGATGCTAGTGCACAACAAGTTTTGTTTTATAATTTAGATGGAAAGAGTTTCTCAAAATCGTTTCAATCCGAATTTTCTATTGAATTGGTAAAGCATTTGAATTTGAAAACAGCCTATAAATACTTTGATGTACAAACACAATTTACTACTGGTCAGCTCCAACGTGCCCTGCAAGCCAAACATCGGTTTTTTGCCAATGTATCTTTTGAGACCCACATCAAAGAAAAAGGCCAGCAGTGGAAGTTTGATGTTACCTATAATTGGTTAGGAGCACAGCGGTTGCCAACAACAGCTGACAATCCATTAGCTTATCAACTGGGCGAATATGCTCCAGCATTTGCGGTAATAAATACACAAATTACTCGAACATTCTCAAGTGTATTCGAAATGTATATTGGTGGCGAAAATATAGGTAATTACAA
>DALYCS010000210.1:0-219 GCA_031973615.1 Flavobacterium sp.
ATTCTTGAATACTTTGTGCATTGCGAACATCCAATTTCAATACTGGAAATATCGATTGGGTTATTGCATCCGGATTTCTACTGGTGCCATACACCACAAAATCTTTATGATGCAAAAATTCACCTATAGATTTACCTATACCCGATGAAGCGCCAGTAATGAATACAACTTTTTTCATATTTAATGATTATGATACGAAGATAAGAAACTTTTAGGCAT
>DALYCS010000210.1:229-1862 GCA_031973615.1 Flavobacterium sp.
AAACTTTGTCGTTACAAAAGAGATAAAAAGCAACATAAGTCGATAGAAGGCAAAAAAAAATCTTCCTGTTGAGGAAGATAAAAATGGCAAGCGACCTACATCGCACCGCTACAACCACATACCTTTGCTGTGTTCCCACCCTGGAGGAGTCTGCAGGAGCTGGTCGTGTAGGACTTGCCGGTGCAAATATACAATCTTTTTATATTTTTACAAGGACAATTGTGTGTATAAAAAATCATTGTATATTTACAGTATTAAATATCTACAACATGTTAAACGGTAAGCTATTCGCTATCATACTATTAGGCATCTTTGCTTTGGGCTGTAAAGAAGATGAAAACGAATTAAAAAAATTATTTTCGATTGAAAATCCGACACTAAAACCGATTCTAAAATTAGAAGAAAGTATCGATTTAGTTCTTCAAAATAAAGAAAATAAAACAATTGATTCGGTTGTATATTTCATTAATGAAACGAAAATTGGTGCCGTAAAAGGAAATGATAAACTACCTTTTGCATTAAACAAACAAAAATTAGGCAATCAAACCCTTAAAGCCCTAGTTTACTTTGAAGGTAAAAACATTGACATTAATACGAGTTTTTCAATATATGCCAGCCAAGAACCTCAACTATTAAATTATTCCATTGTGAATACTTATCCTCACGATAGCAATGCCTATACACAAGGATTTGAATTTTACAACGGAGTCCTTTTAGAAGGAACTGGCCAATACAAAGAATCTACTTTACGTAAAACCGATTATAAAACAGGTAAAGTAACACAACAAATAAAATTAGAAGATACGTATTTTGGAGAAGGTATTACGGTTTTAAACGGAAAAATCTACCAATTAACGTGGAAAGAAAAAACAGGATTTGTTTATGATGCCAATACATTGGCATTAGAGAAAAAATTCACCTTTGAAACCGACGGTTGGGGACTCACTAATGATGGTACGAATTTATACATGAGTGATGGTTCAGAGATAATTTATATTTTAAATCCTACTACTTTTAAAGTTATTGATCGCATTGGTGTGTACACTGCAGGTTCTAAAATTGATTCCATAAACGAAATGGAATGGATCAATGGAAAGATTTGGGCCAACATTTATCAAAAAGATGTTATTGCAATCATCAATCCAAAAACAGGTGCAGTTGAAAATGTAATTAATTGTGCAGATCTAAAAACCAAAGTAACACAACATCCTGAGGTTGATTATTTCAATGGAATAGCCTACAACCCAGCAACAAAAACCTATTTCGTTACTGGTAAAAATTGGGATAAAACTTTTGAAATTGTAATAAATTAAATTACGAAATCAATTGTTGAACAATATCCTTAACGGGTAAAATTGCTTTGGTGTGTTCAATAGTTGGTCCTGCTACCCAAACTGTTTTATAAGTGACCTGAGTAGCTGCTTTTTCCGTTGCTTTCATTCCAATATAAAAGCGAATCATTTTAACCCATTTTTTTAAGGTTTTATTCTTATTCAATAGGGTTTCTAAATGGGTTTGTTTTGTTCCTACTTTTTGTACATAAGGGGTATTGATAACCGTACAAGGCGTTCCCGAAATGCGTTCGGTCATCACAATATCGTTTGCTGAATAATCTACACATGCTTGCTTGTAT
>DALYCS010000211.1:0-1860 GCA_031973615.1 Flavobacterium sp.
AGGTGCTGAACAAGTAAATGAATACATTTTCAGATTGCAACATTTTGTATAATGCATCGTTCAACTGGGCCCTGTTTTTTATTTTGATGCCCGATCCCAATACCGATTGCAAGGTGTTGCGGATTTCTTCTTCCGAATGTTGCGGCGCGGCTTTTATTTCAAGCGCGGTCAAATAGTTCGGAGGCAAACCCAATAAATGTTGGGCCAAAGCAAGGTCGCAGAAAATATATTTTGCATCCATTTCCTCATTCACCGAATACACTCCCGAAGGAAATAACAAGGATTTATTGAAGGCTTCTTCCGGATTTTCAATGCTGCCTTTTCCAGGTTTTGGGGCAAATACTTCCAACTGATGATTATAATCATACAGACCCAAAGCGAGTTTGCGACTAATCTCGGCACCCACGACAACTTCTTGGGAGTTTGGTGCCAACCATTCGCCTACATACAAATGTTGGTTGAAATCGGTAACGGCTGCAAATTGCGAGTCCACACCTTTGATTTCGGCTACAATTTCTTTTTCGTCATAGACAAAATATACCCGTTCTGAAGCAATTTTGCTGAAAGCAGCAATTGAAGGGCTGTTGCGAAGTTTTGTTTCTTGTGCCTTTGTAAGGGTGAAAAATTTCCCAGTAGTGGTTTCTACTTTATATTCGGGATCGGTGGCATTAGCAAAATCAAGTGTAAATTCCTTTAAGCCACTAAAAACCGATAAAAACACAAACAAGGCCATGGTGCTGGCAATAATTCCCACAGAAGCAATGCCCGTAATGATATTGATGGCTTTGTTTTTGCTAAAACTAATAGCATAACGCTTGGCTATGTATAAGGAAAGGTTCAAATTAAGATTTCTTTCTTTTTTCTAATAAGTCGGGATTTTCAATCGGATTTTCATCGCCGGCTAAGGCCTTATCGATCTTTTCGATATAATCTAAACTATCGTCGATGTAAAAAATTAAGTTGGGCACCTTACGCAATTGGTTTTTTACCCGTTGTGCCAAATCGTGTTTGATTAAGGGAGCATTGCTTTTTACCGCGGCCAAAATCTCGCCTGCTTTCTCGGTAGGAAAAACGCTAAGGTGAACTTTCGCAATGGATAAATCAGAAGTGACATTGACTTTTGAAACCGAAATCACCAAATTATTGATGTTATTTTTTCGAATTTCACCTTGTAAAATAGAGACTAAATCGTTTTGTAAAAGGGCGCCTATTTTTTTTTGTCTGTTTGTTTCCATAGGGCAAAAATACAACAAGATTTTTGATTGCAGCCTAACGATTTTATTTTTTGACGTATTGTGTTGTGATTTATTTCCTAATTTTACACAAAATACAAGCATGAAAAAAATAGAACATATTGGCATTGCTGTCAAAAACCTAGCGGCTTCCAATTTGCTTTTCGAAAGACTTTTTGGACAACCTCCCTATAAAGAAGAGGCCGTAGCTAGTGAAGGCGTTAATACTTCTTTTTTTTGGAACGGTCCCAATAAAATTGAACTTCTTGAAGCAACCAACCCGGATAGCCCTATAGCTAAATTTATTGAAAAAAAGGGCGAAGGCATTCATCATATTGCTTTTGACGTTGAGGACATTGTGGCCGAAATTAGCCGTTTGAAAAAAGAAGGGTTTACGGTACTCAACGAAACGCCCAAAAAAGGTGCTGACAACAAATGGGTAGCGTTTTTACATCCAAAAGATACCAACGGCGTGTTGATTGAATTGTGTCAAGAAATTACCGAATAGCCAAGCTCGGGTTAAAATAGTACCCAAGGTGAAAAAAAATTTGCAGCAAATAGAAATTAGCAGTAATATTGCAAACTCTTAACCGGTCCTATAGCTCAGTTGGTTAGAGCACCTGACTCA
>DALYCS010000212.1:0-1845 GCA_031973615.1 Flavobacterium sp.
TGCTTTGGTGAAGATTTAACCGAAATTAAAAAAGTGCAACGATTGGAATTGAAATGGTTATTGAAAGCTTACGAAAACACCGCAGACAAAACCATTTTCTTCAATGATTTTTTTACCAAATTAGCCGGTACCAAAAAACTCCGTGAACAAATTGAAGCCGGAATGACCGAAAAAGAAATTAGAAAAACGTGGCAAGAAGGTTTGGAGCAATTTAAAAGAATGAGAAAGAAGTATGTATTATATTAAATTTTCACCAAATTGCAACAAATACCCATTGTTATCATAAATTGCAAATTCTTTCATGTCCCAAGGAAAAACTTCTAATTCATAACAAACTTGACATGAATCTTTAAGTTTATTCCAAAGTTGCTCAACATTATTTACATTAAAATAAAGAGAACCAGTAAAAACAGGTGTTTCAAAAACCATATGCGCATTAGGCTTAGCCAACATAATACTTATATCTTCGTTTTGCAAAGATGCCCATTGCCACTCTTCGCTAAATTCATCGCAAGTAAAACCCAATACATTTACATAAAAATCAATCGATTCTATCAGTTGATTTGTCCACAGCATTGGTCTTAAATAATTTATTTTTATCATATTATAACGGTATTTTTAATTTCATTTTCTCCACAATATTAAACGCCGCTGGACAAATAGCTACGTTTAGTAACGTTAAATCGGTGATTTGATTGAATTTTTTTCTATCGGTATGTGGAAATTCTCTACATGCTTTAGGACGCACATCGTAGATGAAACATTTGTTGTCGCTATCTAAAAACGCACACGGCACACTTTTCAATACATAATCATTGTCTTCATCAATGCGCAAGTATTGATCAATAAATTGTTGTGGTTTTTGACGGAAACTTTTCGAAATTCGTTCAATATCAGCCGAGGTAAATAACGGTCCGGTTGTTTTACAACAATTGGCACAGGCCAAACAATCTGTTTTTTTGAATTCGGAATCGTGCAAATCCTGCATTACATAATCCAAATTCTTGGGCGTTTTCTTTTTAAGCTTGTCAAAATACTTTTTGGTTTCGATATGCGTATCTTTGGCAAGTTTTCCGAGTTCGTTTAAATTTGGCTTTAGCATTTGATGAATTTTCTACCGCAAAGTTACGATTTTGAATTCCGAATTTTGAAAAACGAATGTTGAATTTTGAAATATAGACCATGAAAGACCTTTTCGGAAAAGCCATTTTAGATTATCAAACGAACAATTCACCCGAAGATTTAATCACCGAAACTTCTATTTCAGAAGCCGATGACATGAATGTAGCTTATTTGTTTCGTGATTTTAAAGAGATGCCAAAACTAGAACAAAAAGCGCTACAATTGGCCAAAGGAAAAGTGTTAGACGTAGGTTGTGGCGCGGGAAGTCACGCTTTGTATTTGCAAGAAAAAGGTTTTAATGTTACGGCAATTGATATTTCGGAAAATGCAATTAAGGCTTGTGAATTGAGAGGTTTGAAAAACTGTAAAGTTTCGGATGTTTTGGATTTAGATACTTCAGAAAAATTTGACACCATATTACTTTTAATGAATGGAACTGGAATTTTCGGAAAAATGAATCAAATTTCGAAGTTCTTGCAAAAATTAAAATCGCTTTTAAACGAAGGCGGACAAATTATAATTGACAGTTCAGACTTAATTTATATGTTCGACCAAGACGAAGATGGCGCTTACGAAGTTCCAGCGAATGGTTATTATGGTGAATTAACTTTTACGATTCAATATAAAGGAGAAACCGAAGAAACTTTTGATTGGTTATATTTGGATTATAACACGCTTCAAAATGCCGCAAATGCAAATGGTTTAGAAAGTGAATTGATTGAA
>DALYCS010000213.1:0-446 GCA_031973615.1 Flavobacterium sp.
AATTTATGCATTACAATAAAAAAAACGCCTTGAGTAATCAAGGCGTTTTTTTTATGAAAAATCTAAAATCAATTCACTATTTTTGAGCTATGAAATACAGCTTGTTTTGCTTTTTCTTTTTTTCACTTTTTGCCTTTTCTCAAACTAGTTTTGAGAGAGGAGAAAAACTGTGGCTGCAGAGAAAACCAAACGATGCTAAATTACTGTTTCAAGATTACTTGAAATATAATCCTAATCATTCCAAAACATTAGAATATTTAGGAGATATAGCTGGAAGTCAAAAACAGTGGGATCAAGCTATAGGGTATTATAAAAAATTGAAGAATAGCTTTCCTAAAGATGCCAATTATTGTTTTAAATATGGTGGCGCTCTTGGAATGAAAGCTAAAGAATCTAATAAATTTAAAGCGCTTGGAATGCTAGATGAAGTGGAAAATGCATTTTTA
>DALYCS010000213.1:474-1827 GCA_031973615.1 Flavobacterium sp.
CCGCCGCAAAATTAGATGTCAAGCACCTTGAGTCACGATGGGCACTGGTTATGCTATACCTCGAATTACCTACTATTGTTGGTGGAAGTGAAAAAAAAGCACAAATCTATGCCAATGAACTACAGCGAATTTCAAATGTTCAGGGCTATTTGGCAAAAGGCTATATCGATTCGTATTTCAAACGGTACGGTAAAGCAGAATTACAGTATAGGAAAGCTTACGAAATTGATCCTTCAAAAATTGTCTTTGAAAAGTTATATGACTTATATTTGAATAAGCTTAAAGACAAAACAAAAGCCAATATGTTAAAGGAACAGTTTGAGAACAAAATAGGATAACTGCAAAATAGTTAATCGTTTATTCGATTTGCAAATTGACAGCGTAACAATTCAACATAATTATGAGAACACATTTCATAGCCATTGGCGGTGCAGCCATGCACAATTTAGCCTTAGCGCTTCACAACAAAGGATATCATGTAACGGGTAGCGATGATGCCATTTTTGAACCTTCCAGATCGCGTTTGGAAAAAAAAGGATTATTGCCCCAAGAAGAAGGATGGTATCCCGAAAAAGTTACTGCCGATATTGAAGCCATAATTTTAGGAATGCATGCTAAAGCTGATAACCCAGAATTATTGAAAGCTCAAGAATTGGGATTGAAAATTTATTCGTATCCCGAATTTTTGTACGAACAATCCAAAAATAAGACCCGAGTGGTTATTGGGGGTTCGCACGGCAAAACTACCATTACTTCGATGATTTTACACGTTATGCATTATCACAATATCGAAGTGGATTATATGGTAGGAGCCCAATTGGAAGGTTTTGATACCATGGTGCATTTGACTGAAAACAACGATTTTATAGTGCTTGAAGGCGATGAGTATTTGACTTCACCCATCGATTTGCGACCTAAATTTCATTTATACCAACCCAATATAGCCTTGTTATCTGGAATTGCGTGGGATCATATCAATGTGTTTCCTACATTTGATAATTACGTAGAACAATTTAGAATTTTCGCGAATCAAATTACACGTGGCGGCATTTTAATCTATAACGAAGAAGATGAAGCCGTAAAATCGGTCGCTGAAGGCACAGAAAATCCCATACGAAAAATTGCATATCAAACCCCCAGTTATTCCGTCGATAACGGAACCACTTTGTTGGATACACCTGAAGGGCCAATGCCAATCGAAGTTTTTGGAGCGCATAATCTAAGTAATTTAGCGGGTGCCAAATGGATTTGTCAATGTATGGGGGTAGACGAAGCTGAATTTTATGAAGCCATTGCAAGTTTTAAAGGGGCAAGTAAACGTTTGGAAAAAATTGCCGAAAGCGCAAATAAAGT
>DALYCS010000214.1:0-1440 GCA_031973615.1 Flavobacterium sp.
TATTTTGATCTAATTCCGAATATTTTTGAAACAACATCGGATCAAAATCTGAAAAATCAGCGGCTACTTTTAAAAATTCTTCGATACGAATAATCTTTGTAATTCCCATGTTCTGGGTAATTTCAACTGCATTGGTACTCCAAGGAGTGATCATTGCCGCGCGAGGTCCAACAAAAAAATCCGCTAATACGGATTTTTCGATTTTATGTGCATTGCCAAAAAGCCAATTTAATTTGTTACAATCTTCTGATGAAAGTTCGTTTTGCGTTTGAACGGCAAAAACAGTGTTGGATTGGTTTCCGAAGAAATGAATCATTGTGTAGTTATTTTAAACCCTTTGTGTTCATCAATGTGATTCTAAAAGGTATGTTGTTGTTGATCTTGCAAATTTATTTGAATTGTTTGAAGTAACAAAATTATAGGCCTACGAAATACAAAAAAATTAATCGATGGTAGTCCAATTGTAAGCACCTATATCTGTAGCTCCCGTTCTGGGTTGATTTAGTAAATCATTAAAGGTAGAATATTGTGGTTTAGCGGTTCCTTTTGCAGCTGAATTTTGACTGATAATAAGTTTGTTATTTGACGGGTCTTTAAATGCAGGTTTGTGAATTGTACTATTCGTAGCAATAAGGCATGAGGTGTATAAATTGGTATTAGAAAATTGGTACAAATTATTGGATGACAAAGTGTTGCCGTAATCAAAAAATTTAATCAAACAATGGTCAAAATTATAATTGAATGCTGAAGTTGTACCTTTTTTTTGTAAGTTGATCCCAAGATTACTCGATCCATAAATAATGCAATTTTTGAAGTTTGCTTTGATGAGCGGTTCGATCGTATATCCGGATTCTGTTTTAATAAAATCATCTAAGACAACTGCTGTTTGATTGGGTCTTGACCAATAATTGGCAAAGGTACAGTGAATGAATTCATAACTACCACCAAAACTCCCCGCAAACGAAGCTTGACCACAATTGTTTATCACTAAATTACGCCCTTCCATATTTCCGGTACGGGCTAAAATGCCCACATTGGAACAATTGTAAATCTGTGTGTTTTTTATATCTAATGTTGGAGTAGGTGTGCCGTCATTTCCTGAGACCAATAGTCCAACTGTTGCATTCTTTAGTGTTAAATATTGGATTTGATTGTTGGTGCTACCTTGTGTAAACCACACGGTACCCCATTGGCCTGGAACGTTGGCAAAATCAGGTTCCAATCGATCGCTTTCAAAGATTACTTCGTTTTCTAATGCATCGGTAGTAGAGGGGCTCCCTTGCACATGTAACGAGGCATTATTGGCGACTATTAATCCCGATTCGGCATGAAAATGAACTCTTGCACCAGGATCTACCACTAGGGTTTTAGTGCTGGGTATTGCGGCATATCCATAGATCACATAAGGTTTGGTATTTGTCCAATGCAATTCATTCCCGT
>DALYCS010000214.1:1534-1823 GCA_031973615.1 Flavobacterium sp.
ATCCATAGATAGCATCTTCTCCTATGGGTAAAGTTTCAGTAGTGCCGTCGGAAAATTTTTGAGGATATAAAAAAATGGCATCTTGAATTAAAGTAACCAATTCAACTTTTTGTGTTCGAGTTCCTTCACCAAATAAAATTTGGTCAGTATACAGAAAATCAGTAGTGTTAGTATCTATTACATCAGCAGTTACTTCAATAAAAATAAACATACTGTCTTTGGCCAAAAGTTCAACATTTTCAAATGTTTTTTCTGGCACACCATCAACCATCAATCGGTATTTGGATGC
>DALYCS010000215.1:0-1788 GCA_031973615.1 Flavobacterium sp.
TTTTTCCATGTACTCGCTCATATCAACGCGGATCATTGCATTTTCATCGTCAAATAAGTATTCCGCTAAGGCTTTGGCCAATTCGGTTTTACCCACACCAGTGGTGCCTAAGAATAAAAAAGATCCGATTGGTTTTTTCATGTCTTGCAATCCGGCGCGACTTCTTCGTACCGCATCACTTACCGCTTCAATGGCTTCCTCTTGACCTACCACTCTTTGATGCAATTCGGCTTCTAAACGAAGGAGTTTTTCACGTTCGCCTTGCATCATTTTCATAACCGGAATTCCTGTCCATTTGGCCACTACTTCAGCAATATCTTCTCGCGTGACTTCCTCTTTTATGAGGGAAGTTCCCGCTTGATTTTGGGCCAGCTGTATTTGAAGTGTATCCAAACGTTCTTGGGCTTCTTTAATTTTTCCGTATCTAATTTCAGCTACTTTGCCATACTCCCCATTGCGCTCAGCTTGTTCGGCTTCGTTTTTAAAATCTTCAATTTCTTGTTTGACGTTTTGAATTTGATCTACAACATCCTTTTCCGATTTCCATTGGGTGTAAATTTCATTGCGCTCTTCTTTAAAATTGGCTAAATCTAAACCTAAAACTTTCAGTTTTGTTTCATCATTTTGCCTTACTTGGTTGTCTTTTTCAGAAGTGTTTGGTGAATCTTCAATTTCTCGTTTGATTGCCTCTATTTCGATTTCTAATTGCATGATTTTTCGATCCAAAACATCTAATTCTTCTGGTTTTGAATTGATTACCATGCGCAATTTTGAAGCAGCCTCATCCATCAAATCGATGGCTTTGTCGGGTAAGAAACGATTGGTAATATAGCGTTGTGAAAGTTCTACCGCAGCAATAATAGCATCATCTTTGATACGAACTTTGTGATGGGTTTCATACTTTTCTTTGATTCCACGCAAAATTGAAATAGCGCTTTCTGTATCGGGTTCGTCTACCATTACTTTTTGAAAGCGACGCTCTAAGGCTTTGTCTTTTTCAAAATATTTTTGATACTCATCTAGTGTCGTGGCACCAATTGCGCGCAATTCGCCCCGAGCCAATGCCGGTTTTAAAATATTGGCTGCATCCATAGCTCCTTCACCGCCACCGGCACCCACTAAGGTATGAATTTCATCGATAAAGAGTACAATATCACCCTCTGCTGAGGTTACTTCTTTGACAACAGCTTTTAATCGCTCTTCAAATTCCCCTTTGTATTTTGCGCCTGCGATTAAGGCCCCCATATCTAAGGAATAAACGATTTTATCCTTCAGGTTTTCAGGTACATCTCCGTCTACAATTCGGTGGGCCAATCCTTCAGCAATTGCTGTTTTTCCTACTCCAGGTTCACCTACAAGCATAGGGTTGTTTTTGGTACGACGGGTTAAAATTTGCAAAACCCTACGAATTTCTTCGTCCCTTCCAATTACAGGGTCGAGTTTGCCATTTTTAGCTAATTCGTTAAGGTTTTTGGCATATTTGTTCAAGGAGTTATACGTTTCTTCTGCCGAAGCCGAGGTGACGCGTTCCCCTTTTCGCATTTCATCAATTACGGTTTGCAAACCTTTTTCAGTTATGCCTTGATCTTTCATTAATTGAGCAACCGAACCTTTTGATTTGAATAGGGCTATTATTAAATGTTCGATGGCTATGAAATCGTCTTTCATTTTTTGAGCGATGATCTCTGCTTCGTTTAGGGTAGTGCTAGTTTCTCTTGAAAATAGGATTTCGCCTCCTGTAACTTTTGGAAAACTTTGTAAATTACTTTCTAGTACTTTTTTGAAAAG
>DALYCS010000216.1:0-332 GCA_031973615.1 Flavobacterium sp.
CACACCATGACGCCGCATATTGTACCACTACTACATCATTGGAAGCAATGACTTCGGCTAAATTATCTTGTTCGATTTCTGAAAACATATTTTTTTAATTTTTAATTAGACAATAGGTCAATGTGCCAATTATTGTCTAATTGACACATTGATAATTGGCATATTATTTTAGTGAGAAGCTAAATAAGCTGCAGTAGAATTTCTATCGGCGCTCATAGCGTCTTTTCCTTCTTCCCAGTTGGCTGGACAAACTTCACCTTTAGTTTGAACGTGTGTATACGCGTCAATTAAACGTAAATATTCGTTTACATTTCTACCCAATGGCATATCGT
>DALYCS010000216.1:342-1781 GCA_031973615.1 Flavobacterium sp.
AACTCCCGACCCTGGCTCTGGTAGGCCGTGTTAATGTGGGAAAATCAACACTTTTCAATCGTCTTATTGAAAAAAATCAAGCAATTGTCAGTGATATTGCCGGCACAACCCGTACCAATAACGAAGGGCTTGTTTTATGGCGTGGAAAATTTTTCCGTCTTCGTCAATTAAATACGTAGCTCTAAAGGTTACATTTGAACCTTCTAAAATTTCATCATTTAATGCTTCGTTGTACACCCATTCTGCATCTAAAATATCTAAAGCAGCTGATAGGTTACGAGTTGTATCTGCTAAAAGCGGATACGTTACACCTTCAATTCCACCATTATCTTTTGCTGTGTTTAACCACGCAAAGTGTACTTCGTTTGTATCACATGAAGCACCGATAACAATTGTGTTTCTTTTTTCGAAATCTTTTAAAGCAGCTTGAAAAGCGTGTAATTCTGTTGGACACACAAAAGTAAAATCTTTTGGATACCAAAATAACAATACTTTTTTCTTGTTGTTGATTGCTTCTTCTAATACATTGATTCTTAAGTTATCTCCCATATGAGAAATCGCGTCAACGGTAATGTTTGGGAATTTTTTTCCTACTAATGCCATAATTGTTTTTATTTAAATAATTAATAATTTTCTATTGCAAATTTACGAATAAAAAAACGACAACTATAGTTAAGTCATGGTTAATTTTTATTTGAATATAGATTTTGCTTATAGCGAGTGACATTGATTTTTTATTGGTACTATGTAATAAAATCCTATATTTGTTTTTCATAATTTTTTCACACTAATACCCAATTATATATGAATTTTTCAAATTTATTCAGAAGAAAAACAGTTGAGGATATTTTAAAACAAGTTGCTAAAAATGAAGCAGACGGACATCATTCGTTGGGAAAACATTTGACGGCTAGAGATTTAACTGCTTTTGGTATTGCGGCAATTATTGGTGCGGGAATTTTTAGTACAATTGGAAAAGCAAGTGCTGATGGTGGTCCAGCGGTAATTTTCTTATTTATTTTTACGGCTATTGCCTGTAGTTTTGCTGCTTTTGCGTATGCCGAGTTTGCATCAATGGTTCCGGTTTCGGGAAGTGCGTATACCTATTCTTATGTAGCTTTTGGTGAAATCATTGCTTGGATCATCGGTTGGGCTTTAATTATGGAATATGCTATTGGTAATATAACGGTGGCCATTTCCTGGAGCGATTACTTTACGGGTTTGCTCGAAAGTGGCGGCTTGCATTTGCCTCAATGGATTCAAATGGATTATCTAACAGCATCCAAGGGTTTTGAAGAAGCTACAGCATTAATGAATGGTGGTAAATCGTTTGAAAACTTATCAGAATCGTTACAATCAGCTTATACGGCTTGGACAACTTCGCCTACAATTGGTGGTTTTCATTTGGTTGCCGATTTACCGGCGCTACTGATTATTGT
>DALYCS010000217.1:0-1681 GCA_031973615.1 Flavobacterium sp.
GTTGTAAATAGTAGTGCCGATAAAAATGGGTTATTGATGTGCGGTATTAACTCAGATTCTAAATCTTCCAAAGTGCATATCTTAACCAATTCTTGCTTTTCGGTAGTATAAATTTTATACGTTAACGAAAGTTTTAAGACATTGTCTTCTACAGTGGTTTTTACATAAATGTTTTGTAATTCGGGCTTTCCAACAGTTTTAGCCAAGGTCAATTTAGCAAAAGTGCCATCGGCTATACTTGCTCTAACTTGGTTGAAAAATTCGGTGTAGGTGATATTGTTTGTTGGAATAGTTTGCATTTTTGGAAATTTTACCAAATATAAAAAATCCCCAACTACTTTTGGTAATTGAGGATTAGTTTAATTTAAAATGTATCAATTATTCATTAACCAAAACCCATTCGCCTGAAGCAATCATGCTTTCAGCTTTTTTGAATTTCATGGTTTCGCTTTTACCACTCATAACGTGTTTGATAGTTACGGTGTCGTTACGATTAATTTTTGGTGTTTCTCTCGTAATTGTATCAGTTACTTGAGGTCTTTGACTTGCCATTTCACCTGCTCTTCTAGCCTCACTTGCCGCATCATCCCCATCTACATCTTGTTTAGATTCGGTATAATTTTGCTTTTGACGCACTTGTTTGGCCTCATGAATGTCGGATGGGTTTTGAGAAGGTAAATTTCCTTTGAATAAGAAAGAAATCACCTCTTTATTTACATCGTCAATCATTTTTTTGAACAAGTTGAATGCTTCAAATTTGTAAATCAACAGTGGGTCTTTTTGCTCGTGAACGGCTAATTGTACCGATTGTTTTAACTCATCCATTTTGCGCAAATGTTTTTTCCAAGCTTCATCAACAATAGCTAGCGTGATATTTTTCTCAAAATCAGTTACCAACGTTTTTCCTTGTGTAGCATACGCTTTTTCCAAATCGGTTACCACATTCAACGATTTGATTCCGTCGGTAAATGGAACAATAATGCGCAAATACTGTCCATTATTATTTTCGTATACATTTTTAATTATTGGAAAAGCCTCTGCTGCATTTCGCTCAATTTTATCAGTATAATGTTCTAAAACAGCTTTGTAGGTTTTTCCCGTAATCTCTCTATCGGTCAATCTTCCAAACTCAGCTTCAGAAATTGGCGAACTAATTGAAAAATAACGAATCAATTCAAACTCATAATTTTTAAAATCACCTGCTAATTTGTTTTGTTCCACTACCAATTCACACGTGTCATACATCATATTAGCAATGTCTACTTTCAAGCGTTCCCCATGCAATGCATGACGTCTTCTTTTGTAAACCACTTCTCTTTGTGCATTCATTACATCATCATATTCTAACAAACGCTTACGAACTCCAAAGTTATTTTCTTCTACTTTTTTCTGCGCTCTTTCGATTGATTTTGTCATCATCGAATGTTGGATCACTTCACCTTCTTTTAGACCAATTCGATCCATTACTTTCGCTACTCTTTCCGATCCAAATAATCGCATTAAGTTATCTTCAAGTGATACATAAAATTGCGAACTCCCCACATCTCCTTGACGACCCGCACGACCTCTCAACTGACGGTCTACTCGACGTGAATCGTGACGTTCTGTACCAATAATTGCCAAACCACCCGCTTTTTTAACTTCGTCAGATAACTTGATATCGGTTCCACGACCTGCCATA
>DALYCS010000218.1:0-1665 GCA_031973615.1 Flavobacterium sp.
TACCAAAAATATAGATTCTGAATATCAGAATTTATATGCTTCAACCGCAATACAGTCCATCTTTCATCCGCCTACCTTTTTAGTTTAATTTTTTGTAAACGATTCATAAATTCAGAATCGATTAGGATACTCGTGTCCATTTTGTTTAAAATTCATTTTTTAAGCATACCCAATTGTATATAAAATTTAAAACTAAAAAAAATTAAAATGAAATTTCAATTAAAAAATATAGTAGCTGTAATGGCTTTAGCTTTAGCATTCACCTCATGTTCAAACGATGATAATAAGGAAATTACAGGTCAGGGAAACTTATTGTTAGAATTTGATAACGTATATGGTAGCAGCAATTTAGCATTCAACACACCTTATACCAACTCAAATGGTGAAGTAGTAAAAATTAACAATGCCATTTATATTATTAGCAATATTGTGTTAACTAAAACAGATGGTTCAACATACACCGTGCCAAAATCTCAAAGTTATTTCTTTGTAAACGAAGCAAATGCGGCTAGTACAATACTTAATTTACCAAACATTCCAGCCGGAAATTACAACAAAGTTACTTTTGGAGTGGGTGTAGATCAGGCACAATTTGATATGGGTGCATGTGGTCAAGGAACTTTGTGGACAGACGCACAAGCGCTTGGCATGACTTGGTCTTGGGCTGCAGGATATAAATTTATAAAATTTGAGGGAACCGTAACTTCAACTTCTCATACCAATGCTAATTTTAGAGTCCATACAGGTAAAACAGGAACTATTTACAATTATACCGAAGTTTCACTTGATTTTCCAGACAACGCGTTAGTAAGAACAAATATTACGCCACAAGTGCACATCATGGCCGATTTGAAAAAAGTAATCGATGGTACTACTAAAATCAATTTTGAAGAAGGTTTAGACGTCATGAGTGGTACTAAAGTACAAAACATTTCAGCAAACAACGTGCCTACACTTTTTGAAGTAGAACACGTTCACAACGATTAACTTTATTAGAAGCTAGTCCAGCTGTGCTTTGCAAGTCCGCAGGAAAAACAAAAATTTTGTAAACAAAAATAGGCCGCATATAGCGCCATTTATTAGCAACAAAATCATTTGTTTTTCCTTTACGGGCTTTTCATTCCCATCTGGGCTAATTTACCTCATTTATGAAAAAGACTTATTTCTGTGTGCTTTCCGTATTTCTTTTTTTGAGTTGTACCTCAGACAAAGACGATACTGTATATCAAAACATTCCAATAGAATATCAAGTGCCTTCAAATTTTCCTTCATTAGCCTATAATATGGCTTATAATCCTTTAACTGAAAAAGGTTTTGAATTGGGAAAAAAAATATTTTACGATGGTCGTTTGGCTTCTGATGGTGTGGTGTCTTGTGGCTTTTGTCACATACAAGAAGATGCTTTCACCCACCACGGACACACGTTTAGTCATGGAGTAGGCGATGGAGTAGGTGTTCGTAATGCACCTCCTATTCAAAATATGGCTTATCAAACCCAATTTTTTTGGGACGGAGCAGCCGATCATATAGAATTACTGTCAATGGCACCTATTTCAAACGAATTAGAAATGAACGGTAATATCATAGACATCATTAACATGATGAAGAACGATTCGGCGTATAAAAAATTATACAAGCAGGCGTTTACAAATGGTGAAATTAATT
>DALYCS010000219.1:0-1598 GCA_031973615.1 Flavobacterium sp.
CATCCACTGCTTGCATTTCTGTGGCAAGCTCTTCTAATTTTCCTAAACCAATGTTAACCATAGTTCCTACAATAGCCCTTACCATATTCCGTAAAAAACGATCGGCTGTAATGGTAAAGATAAGTTGATTTCCTTGTTGTTGCCAATGTGCCGTCGTTATATTGCAATTAAAGGTATTCACATCGGTATGTACTTTAGAAAAACACTCAAAATCTTTGTATTCTAAAAGGATAGCACTGGCTTCGTTCATTTTGTCGATATCCAAAGGGTTTGAATGATACCAACTGCCATCTGCAATAAAGGCATCTTTGAATGTATGCAGGTAATATTCGTAAGTTCGGGAAGTTGCATCAAATCGCGCATGTGCTTCTGGATGTACCGAAAAAATTCTATAAATCACAATCGAAGGCGGTAAAAAAGAATTCAACTTGTGTGACCAATATTCCGAATCCAACTCCAATTCGGTTTCAAAATGCGCAAACATTTGCTTGGCATGGACACCCGAATCGGTTCGTCCGGCTCCAACAATAGTTATGGTTTCTCGAAACAAAGTTGAAAGTGCTCTTTCCAAAGTTTCTTGTACCGACGAGGCGTCAGGTTGGCTCTGAAATCCGTGAAAGTTTTTTCCGTTGTAAGCAAATTCTATGAAATATCTCAAAATATAGTGTTCAGTTTTCTCAATACCATGCAAATTTACAAAATTCAAAAGTAAAGATCCTTCCAAATTCTGATAATAAAAACTTAATTTTGCTTTATGAAGAAAATTTTGCTTTTATCAGATACCCATAGCCACATAGACGATGTTATTTTGAAATACGTAAACCAAGCCGATGAGGTTTGGCATGCAGGAGATATTGGTGATTTAGCAGTTACCGATGCGATTAAAAAGATTAAACCACTTCGAGGGGTGTATGGTAATATTGATGATGATAAAGCGCGAATAGAATTTCCGTTGCACAATCGTTTTTTTTGTGAGGGAGTGGACGTATGGATTACACACATTGGCGGGTATCCCACAAAATATAGTCCCGCAATTCGTGCTGAAATCCATCAAAATCCACCTAAATTGTTTATTTGTGGTCACTCCCATATATTAAAAGTACAATTTGACAAGCAACTGAATTTGCTTCATATGAACCCAGGAGCTTGCGGTAAATATGGTTTTCATCAAGTTCGAACGATGCTGCGCTTTGAAATAGATGGGGATAAAATTCAAAATTTAGAAGTAATTGAATTGGGAAAAAAATAGCATCCAATGTTCCATATACTATTTATTAAACAAAAAAATCCGAAACTTTCGCTTCGGATTTTTTCTTCGCACTAATAAACTAAGATGATAGGTTTATCGTAATCGATCCACAGATTTTACGAGATCTTCGTCCTTTTTTATTGCCTTGTTGGCCAAGACTAATAAAACGATAGAAATTGCAGGAAGAAACATCCCAATACCCTTCTCTGAAACCAAGGTTTCTCCGGATAAGTTTAGCGAGCGATACACAAAAAATCCTAGTAAAATAAAGTTAAATATCATGCTCAATCTGTTCAAAACAAATTGATTTTGTCTCTTTTTAAAACTAAAAACACTCCATACGGCCAAT
>DALYCS010000220.1:0-1555 GCA_031973615.1 Flavobacterium sp.
TTTTCGCCATTATTTTTTATCGTTAGAAAAATTAAATTTTACATCAACTGGTTTTTCAGCACCCGCTACAGCATCAAAATAGGGTTTTTCTTTATAATTACCCAAAAACATTGAATTTGGGAAAACTAAAATAAAGTTGTTGTAGGTTTGAACAGCTTCATTAAAACGCGTTCGTGCAGTTAGTATTTGATTTTCAGTACTGGCCAATTCATCTTGCAATTTCATGAAATTTTCATTGGCTTTTAAATTTGGATAATTTTCAACCGTTACTAACAAACGAGACAACGTAGAAGATACTCCACTTTGGGCTTTGTTAAATTGAGCCAATTGTTCTGGAGTAATGTTTGTGGGATCAATTTTAACTTGACTCGCACTCGCTCGAGCACTGGTAACGGCTTCCAAAGTTGATTTTTCAAAATCAGCAGCCCCTTTTACGGTTTCAACTAAGTTCCCAATTAAGTCGTTTCTTCGTTGGTAAGAAGTTTCTACATTTCCCCATTCTTTGTTCACATCTTGATTGGCTCTAACGGCACCATTTTTAATATTAACAAACCAGATTACTGCAATTAATAGCAATCCTCCTACTACAATCCAAGGCAAAAATTTTCTCATTTTTTTAATATTTAAAGTTAATTATAATTGATTTTTTAAGGTATTCAATTGGGCTTTTATCGTTTCCAATTTTGAAATGATATCAAATTTGTCCAACGTTTTTTTCTGATTTTCTTTCAAATGGGTCTTAGCGCCCTCAAGAGTAAAACCGCGCTCTTTTACCAAGTGATAAATCAACTGTAAATTTTTTACATCTTCGGGAGTAAACATTCGATTCCCTTTGGCATTCTTTTTCGGCTTTAGAACATCGAATTCTTTGTCCCAAAATCGAATCAAGGAGGCGTTTACATCAAAAGCTTTGGCAATTTCTCCAATGCTGTAATATCTTTTATTAGGTGCTAGTTCTATATGCATTTTTAATTCTATTTTACATTCAAAATCGTTAATCCAACGATTGGTTTTCTTGATTGGCTAATTTAGCAATTTCTATATATTCTTTTGCCGAAATACTTCCATAATAGAAATTCATCGGATTGATTTTTTGTTTGTTTTTCATTACTTCATAATGCAAGTGTGGCGCTTCACTTCTTCCGGTGCTTCCTACATACCCAATAATATCGCCTCGTTTCACCCGCTGTCCCGATCTACACTTGTAATTACTCAAATGGGCATACAAGGTAACATAGCCATAACCGTGATTGATTTCAATGTGATTACCATAACCCGATAGCGAGTTGTCGGCTTTTACCACCACACCATCTCCCGTAGCATAAATTGGCGTACCTGTTCGTGCCGTAAAATCCATTCCATAATGGAATTTTCTAATTTTCGTAAACGGATCGCTTCGGTAACCAAATCCGGAAGCCATGTGCTTTAAATCCTCGTTTTTTACAGGTTGTATCGCTGGAATTGCAGCCAATAATTTCTCCTTTTGCTTGGCCAAGGCTACAATTTCATCCAATGATTTTGACTGAATCACTAATTCTTTTGTCAACACATCTAC
>DALYCS010000221.1:0-1538 GCA_031973615.1 Flavobacterium sp.
TCCGAGGTAAAAGTGAATTGACCTTTAAACCAGACGGGTCTGTCAATACAACTAATTCGGCTATGGAGCATGATTACATTACCGAATACAGTTACGGAATCGCAGAAAGTTTTAATTTGATTGCACCACGATTATTTGGTGGGGGTAATAGTGAAACCTTGGGAGAGGATTCTTCACTGTATACTTTTTTGTTGAATTACGGTGCCACACCAGCAGAAGCGTTACAAACGGTTGAGTATTATGGAAAAACCTATTGGGGCGACCAACCTATTGTTGCTGCTCCAGCTTATATTGGCGCCATAGTTTTCTTTTTAGCCGTTTTAGGCTTGTTTCACGATCAACGAAAAATAAAATATGTTTTTTTAGCAGGAGTTATTTTGTCATTAGTACTTTCATGGGGTAAGAATTTTGACGTATTAACCCGTTTTTTTATCGATTACGTTCCTTTGTATGATAAATTTAGAGCTGTTTCATCTATTCAAGTAGTATTAGAATTATGTCTTCCGGTATTGGCTGTTATGGGGTTACAATCTTTTTTTACTACGGAAAAAGAGCAACAATGGAGCAGTTTGTGGAAAGCAGCCGCTACAAGTTTAGGTGTAATTGTAGCCCTGTTTTTGGTTAAAGGTGTCTTTAATTTTTCAGGTGCAATGGACGAACAATTGATTCAGCTTTTTGGCGAAAGTCAAGATAAATCTTTCGGTATTAATTTTATCAATGCCTTAAAAGAAGATCGTATGAATTTTTATACGAGTGATCTTTTGCGATCAGGTATATTTATTGCAATCGCTGCAGTTGCACTTTGGTTGTATATTCAAAATAAGTTAGCGGCTACTACAGCTGTGTTTGCTGTTGGATTTTTAATGGTAGCTGATTTATTTATGGTCGACAAGCGTTATGTGTACAACAATCCTGACCAATTTAAAACTGCTCGTGAAGTGGATATGCCTTTTGAACCAACCGAAATTGACAATCAAATTTTAAAAGATACTTCAACTTATAGGGTTTACGAAATTCAGGGAAGAATGCAAGCGAGAACGTCATATTTTCATAAATCGGTAGGCGGATATAGTGCTGTAAGACCCAGACGTTTTGATCAATTGTTTGATTACAATGTGGAGAAAAACATCAGTGAATTAGGCAATACTATCGATTTTCAAACACTTAGTTTTACCAAAGGAAATCCAGTCTTGGATATGCTTAATGTAAAATATGTGATTGTACCCACAGGACAAGGAGAAGTACCTATAGTTAATCCTTTTGTGAATGGAAATGCTTGGTTTGTGGAGAAGGTTAAATTTGTTAGTTCTGCAGATGAAGAAATGAAAGCGTTGGATAATTTAGATACTAAAAAAATTGTTGTTGTAAATACTTTAATAAATGAAGGTCAGGACTTTAAAGGTTCAGAAAGCATTGCAAAAGATTCAACTTCTTCCATTCAATTAACATCTTACAAGCCGAATCAATTAAAATACGTTTCAAACAATACTAGTGCAGGTTTTGCCGTTTTTTCTGAAAATTATTATAAAAACGGATGG
>DALYCS010000222.1:0-1536 GCA_031973615.1 Flavobacterium sp.
TCCGAATTATACGCCACAATCGACACATAACACGCCACAAGACATAGCAGAAACATAGCGAATAAAAGTAGCACGTCTTTCTTGGTGAAAATGTCGGTTATTCTGAATATGGTATAACTTACCGGCCAAAGAATAATTACAACCCAATCAGCTAAACTAGCCTTGTTATTTACAGCATCCCATCCGTTGTAGATTATGCCTATTATCCATACGAAAAAAAAAATTGTTACCATGTTGTTTTGTTTTAGTGATTAAAAATATTTGAACTATTTGTTTTTTTTCAGCACCTCTGAAATCTTTTTTTTATTAGCCGGTGAGGCTGAATATTCAAGCCATGTACAAGTACTACCGTATTTAGTCTTTGCGGTACACTTTTCACGCTTCAACTCAATACCTAGTGGTGTTTCTACTAAACGCCTAATTTCTCTGCTAGGATTTGATACGCCAAAGTTTACATAAGCACTTCTAATGCTGATATTAAACCCCGCTTTCAAGTGTTTCAACATAGCTTCTTGACGGCTACCTTTTCTGATTGTTTTCATTGTTTTGTTTTAATAGTTAGTCGAGTTTGTGGAATCGAACCACGATAGCATCTCTTCTGTTAAACTTTATCCATAAAAATGTTATGTAAGTGCGCACGATGCCGTCCTACCATTAGACGAGAACTCGAATTTTACTTTTGTTTTATCGGTTTACAATCTTTATGCGCTTTTATAAATCTAATCTGCACCAACTTACCGCCTTTAGCTGTCATTTGTAAGCGTTGCTCGGTGTATTTACAGTTAGTGCAAGTAAAAGTATATTCGCAATTATTCACAACGGTGGTGTCGATGTGTGGGTATGTTTTGTCACGCATCGTTCGTTTCAATTTTACTATCAATAATATTTTGTACCATTTCAGAGTGAATCGGCTTATCAGTTGCAAATTCAGCTTCACGAAGGTTTTTTAAGAACCTAAACCCCATTGCAATAGCTTGGATGGATTCGGTTTTAATGTCTTCACGACTTGCACCTTTGTGTTTAGCGTCTAATGTAGCCTTTGCAACTTCGCCAATTTCTTCTTGCCAAACGGTTAATGCTTCAAATTCGTTTGTTGGAAAATTTGGGTGCAACTGTTCTGCCCGTTCTAGTTCTGCTAAAACTAGGGTAATTATTTTTTCAGTTTTCATTTACTAATTGTTTTGCTTGTTCAAATTCCGATTCAATTGTTTCAAGTTGCTCGGTCGAACAGTTGGTTAAAAATTGGATTATAGAAGACATAGCCATTAATCGGTTTTCATCAAAATGTTCGTCAATACGTTCGTGATTTATACCGATTCGTTTTAATTCGTTTAGCGTACCATTTAAGCCGTTTATTCCTTTGCCTAGTATATTGTTTAGGATTGGAATAGGATATTGCCCTTTATACGCCTTAAATTCAATATTGGCTAACTGTAAAAACAAAACGCTACGTGCGAATGAATTACTTATTGACTGTTTTTGTTCCTGTGTCATTTCCCAAAGTTTAAATGTTTAAAATTGTTGTACACGTCCATG